>JAQXAP010000006.1 GCA_029252865.1 Polaribacter sp. | reverse complement strand
TCGTTTGTTTGATGTTCTGTATGGTATTTTTCTGCGGCTTCATAAAACTTCCATTTCACAGAATTGTGGATTGAAGTATAGTTTTCTTGAATCGTTGCTTCTAAAACATTTTGACGTTCTTCAGAAGTTCTTTTAACTGCCGCCTCAAAAACAGGGATGATATCTTTTAGTTTGTTTACATTAACCGAGTTTAGTTCGTAAGCTCGCGGAGATGCAATTTCTAATAAAGCCAAAGAACCATTGTTTGAGGTCTCAATAGGGATTAAGATAATGCTCTGTAGGTTCGCTTCCAATAAATTTTCATAGAAGCTATTATTAGCAATTTCTCCATATTTTTTAATATCAGAAATTATAAATGCTTTATGGTTTTTAAATACTTTTTCGATGATATCCTCGCAGAAATAACCGGCATCGCATTTTAATTTAGTGCCTTTTAATATTAAACTATTTGTTTGATTAATTGTAGTATCATAGAATTTAGAATTGATGTTATTAAAAATAGAATACCCAAGTTTTAGGTCTTTTATACTATAGAAATCTCTTAAGTTACTTTGTAATTTTGGAATCAGATTTTCTCCACCCGCCAATAAATTTGCTTTAATGGATGACAACATCTCTTCTGATGTTACATCGAACAAACTAATAAGTCCGAAACCTTTAAAAATATAACTGTTAGGAGGGAATTTCTTTTTCCATAGTTCTATATTTTCGAAGTTATTCAATAACTCTTTAAAGTCTTCTTCTGTTATTTTAGGGGCAGTTTTGGTTGGAGTAATTTCTGAGAAATCTGCATTAAAATTAGTTCTGTAGTATTTCATTGTTCCAGATGTTTTGTCTGGAATGTCAAAGTAGAATGGTCTTCTTAAATCAACTTTAAAACCGTAAACAAAGCCTAAAATAAAGGTACATACCAAAATGTACATACTATCATCCTCAAAATTACGAACCTTTAATTCGTAATCCTCTCCGGCATTTGTAAGTATATTTTCAAATCTATCTGTAAATTTAAAAGAAGTAAAAGAGAAAGGAATCGTTGCTGCTTTTATTTCATTTATCAATAAAGGTTCAGGAAATAATGGGTCTAATAATAAATCTATTTGCTCCTTATATTTTTCTAGCAGATTATGGTCAGAGAACCCTTCACGCAATTCAGGATATTTCTCTAAAAGTTCTACCATTTTTCTGGCAGAACTATGAAAAGGGTGTTTTATAAACTCTTCTTGAGCATATTTTTCAAATAAACAGAATACCTTTTTAAAAGAAACTTTTAGTTGCAAGGGTAATTCAACTTCATCGATCTTATTAGGCTCAATTATTTTCATGTTTCATGATTTATAAAATAGTACTTATTTAGACGTTTAATTTTGTCAAAAGTTACAAAATCTATATAACTTGTTATTTTTAGTAATAAAAATGCTTCCTTTTATTGTAAAACTTTAGATTTCTAATTCATTTTTGATGGTTATTTACACAATAATAAATGTAGTAAAAAAGACATTTAATTTTATTAAATGCCTTTGTATTGTTTTTTTAAAAAAATAAAGATTACTGCATATCAGGTTGTTTACTTTTAGGGTCCCAATTTTTCAATTGTTTTTTAATTTCGTCGGTCACTTCTTTGTCATCTTTTATATACCAGTCCACATTTTTGTAAGTTGTACTGCCATCACTCGAATAGTGAAAAAAGACAATAGCATTCACATATGGATACTTAAATTGAAACCTATTAAAAGCATCACCAAACCATTTAGCTCTATTTCCTCCCGGTTTTAAAGATCCAAATTCAGCAAGCATGATGGGTTTATAAAATGATTCTAAAGTTTTATAATAATTTCCAAAAATTTGTTCAAAAGTCCACCAGTCACTCCAGCTAGTGCAGGTTCCGTAATTTAATGCTCCAGTAGCAATCATATCTACGTAATCATTTCCTGGATAATATTCATTAAATTTACCATAAGTTAAATGTGGGCTCCATACCCATATAATATTTTTTGCTCCAACAGATTCAAATACATCTCTAACATGTTTAAAAGCTGCTTTATATTCCTCGGGATCGTTGTTTTGCGGACCCCACGGATACCTATATGGGTCGTTCATTTCATGTCCCCATCTTAGATAAATTGGATGATTTACTTTTTTAGCGTCTAAAGCCCACTTTTTTATATATGAGTCATAATGACCTTTTGCAACTGAAGCTAAACCATTTGTATTTCTCGTAGATAAGGGTTCGATATCAGGGAAATCTTCTTCAGAAAACTTTTCTAGCCAGGGTTCCCAAGTAATCATGGGTATAGAACCCACTCTTATAATGGCGTCTATTTGATTGCTCGGGAACTTGTATTCTTGGTTTTCACCCCAAGCAGCATAAATACCAATTATAGGAAACGTTAAAGCTAAAGAATCCTCTAAGTTAAAGATGTTCTCATACGATTCACCTTTACTATCATCAGATGCACCAAAAAGTATGTATTTGGTTTTTAATAAGGAAAATTTGTTTTTCCTCTGATCTTTAAACCATGATAATTTATCGCTTCTTAGATTTTCTCTTTGACCTAAAATAGCTTCTTGTTCTCTATTTTTTACCCAATCACTTACATTTTCCAAAAACCCCTCTAAAGGTCCTTTAGACCTTTTACTAACTGCTGCAAAAGTGTAAACTACAAAATAACCAATTACCAAGGCTAGAATTACGTTTAAAAATCGTTTAGATGTTTTTTTAATTGACATAATTATTAAGAATTATTGATAACAATTTCTATTCCTGCTTCAATAGAGGTTTTAGGTTCGAAGCCTGTTATTCTTTTTATTTTAGATTTATCCCCTATCATTTCCCAGACTTCGTTATCTCTGTAAGGGATAGCTCCCAAAACAATTTTTGCTTCGGTTTTCATAGTATTGTTTACGGCTTTTGCTAACTGGCTTAATTGTGTTCCTTTACCGCTACATACGTTCATTGTCTCTCCATAAGTATCTTTCCTTTGAGCAGTTAAAATTAAGGCATCTACAACATCTCCAACGTATAAAAAGTCTCTTACCTGTTCTCCTTTTGTCATATTAAAATCTTCACCTCTTTTAAGTGTTTCTATCATTTGAGGAATAAAGAAGTCTTCAGGCATACATTCTCCATAAAAGTTAAAAACACGTAAGTTTGTATATTTCTTATTATTAATATTACAATAGGTTTTAATTAAAACTTCAGCGTTAGTTTTTGTCAATGAATAAGGAGATACTGGTTGAGGTATTTGATTTTCATGAAATGGAGAAGTGTTGTTTCCATACACCTCACTAGAGGATGTATAAACAAAATGTGCATCAATATTTTTTAACGATTTTAGAACATTTAAAGATCCTTGAACATTTACTTTAGCCATATTTTCATAAATAGAAAAATCTCTATTTCTACTAATACTAGCTGCTAAATGATAAATAATATCGGGCTGTATTTGTTGTATGACATTATACGTTTCAGTAAAATTAGTAATATCAACAGTAAAGTTATTGGGGGAGGGCTCACAATGTCTTGAAATAATGTAGACAAGAGCTCCTTGTTTTTTGAGTTTTTTTACTAAAAATTGACCCAAATATCCATTGCCCCCAACAACAATTATTTTTTTATTTTTTAAATCTATATTGCCCATAAAATATTTGCTGATTGCGCATCTGAAATGTACTCTGTTAAATCTTCTAATGATAACAACTTATTATTTTCATAATAAGATTTGTACCAACTAATGGTTTTATCTATAGTTTTATCTATACCCCAAACTGCATTCCATTTTAAGTTTTTATTGGCTTTGGTGCAGTCTAACATTAACAAATTGGCTTCATGGTGCTCATTTGTATTTTTGCTTATTTCAATTTGAATAGCATTCCAATATTCGTTTGATAATTTTACAATATCACCAACTTGTATATTACTATTAATATCTGGACCAAAATTCCATCCATCAGCAACAGAGATTTCTTTTTGTAATAATTTATAACCTAAAGTTAGGTAACCGCTCAAAGGTTCTAATACATGTTGCCAAGGTCTTGTTGCTAATGGGTTTCTAATTAAAACAGTTTTTTTAATGGCAGCTGCTTTTATAATATCAGGAATTAATCTATCCACTGCCCAATCTCCACCTCCAATTACGTTTCCTGCACGTCCACTGGCTAATAATACATTATGATTTTTGCCATAATCATTATTGTTGAAGTAAGAATTCCTGTATGAAGAAGTTAATAGTTCCGAGCATCCTTTTGAAGCGCTGTAGGGATCATAACCACCCATCGCTTCATTTTCTCTGTAGCCCCATTCCCATTCTTTGTTTTCGTAACATTTATCCGTTGTTACATTTATGATTGCTTTTACAGATGGTGTTTTTCTGGAGGCTTCAAATATATTTAATGTACCCATAACATTAGTTGAAAATGTCTCAACAGGGTCGTCATAAGATTTTCTAACTAAGGCTTGTGCGGCCAAATGAAATACAATGTCTGGTTGTATGTCATTAAAATATTGTTGCAAAACCTCACCGTTTCTTATATCACCAATTTTTTCTTCAATATCAAGGTTTAGTAAACTTAAATGATTTACTTCATCTTGATTTTCTAAAGAATATCCATAAACTATTGCTCCCATTTGTTGCAACCAAAGTGCTAACCAAGATCCTTTAAAACCTGTATGACCAGTTAAAAGTACTTTTTTATTTTTATAAACTCCACCAAAAAGTGATTCAAAATTTACCATGTTTTCCAGGGTGCTATATTTTCATTCCATTTGTCTTCCAACTGATTTTTATCTCTTAAAGTATCCATTGGTTTCCAGAAACCTCTGTGTTTGAATGCTGCAAACAATTTGTCATTTGCTATATTTTCTAATGGTTCTCTTTCAAAGACAGTAGTGTCATCCTCTAAATAATCAAAAATAATAGGGTCACAAACAAAGAAACCTCCGTTAATCCAAGCCCCATCACCTTTGGGTTTTTCCATAAAACTATTGATAACATTTGTATCAGCATTAATATCTACAGCACCAAAACGACCTTCTGGCTGCACACAAGTCATTGTAAACTTTTGGTCATGACTATTATGGAAATCTAATAATTCTTGAATATTTACATCACTTACACCATCTCCATAAGTTAAAAAGAAAGGTTCGTTTAAATATTTAGCGGCTCTTTTTATTCTTCCCCCTGTCATTGTATGCAGACCTGTATCCAAAATAGTTACTTTCCAGTTTTCTGTTTTAGACTCTAATGTAGTCATTGAGTTATTTTTCATATCAAACTCTACATCTGATTGATGTAAGTAATAATTTGCAAAATACTCTTTGATTACATAAGATTTATAACCACCAAGAATTACGAAATCATCAAAACCATGACGAGAATAATGTTTCATGATATGCCAAATAATAGGTTTATCACCTATTTTTACCATAGGTTTTGGGATTGTGGAAGTTTCTTCACTCAATCTAGTACCAAATCCACCCGCTAAAATTACTACTTTCATATGATTGTTATTTTTTGATTTCTATCTTTTTATCTTCTTTTACACTAATTCTTTCCCAAGCATTTTCTGGTTTGATAAACTTCGATTTATATGCAGCTCCTATTCCACCAAGAAATTGGATAAAAGCGATCATCGCAAATCCAATCATTGCCCAAGTTTTTTCTGATGTTAAAATTAATTCACTTTCAGGTATAAAATATCTCCTTTCAATATAAATACCAACCAACATGAACAAAAATACAATACAATATAATAGTAAAGGTTTTACAAAAGGATTCATAAAGCTCTTTACAGCTACCTTTGCTGTTGGAATATATGGGATTTTTTTATTAATTAAAGTTAGGTAAAAAGCATATGTAAAGACGGGCCAACAAGAATATTTTAAGACCATCCCTCTCCAATGAATACCTTTTTCAGTTTTTCTATCACATAAAAATTTCTGAGCATAAGCATAAATTAGAATTGCAATAAGCAGAATTGGAGTTCCAAGAATAATAAACTCAGTAAAGTCCATATTTGCAGGACTAATTTTTGTGGTAAAAAACAATAATGGAACAAATATAAAAAAAGCGGTTATGGGCCCAAATAAATAATATGTTCCTATGGATAAATATGAAATTTTTTGCCAAAAGTTTAATTGCTTTAAATGACCTGGCATTTCGTCAAATAACAATTCAAAAACACCTCTTGCCCATTTTAATTGTTGCTTACAAAAAGATGAAAAATCTTCAGGAACTAATCCACGACTCACAATCACTGGATTATAAATGGATTTCCATCCCTTTGCATGAATTCTTATAGATGTTTGTAAATCCTCAGCCAATCCTTGTGCATGACCTCCAATACTCTCTAGTGCTTTCCTTCTGAAAGTGCAATTTGCTCCAATAGCAACGGCCCCACCATAACCGAATAACCCCATTTGGGTTGGTCCATAAAAAGTGTAGGTTTGCTCTGCGGCACCTTTTGCTGTAAAAGAACGATACATATTGTAATAACCCTGACTTACTTGAACAAAACCAATATTTTCTTTTTTAAAAAAACCTAAAGTTTGATCTAAAAAATTAGGAAAAACAATATGATCTGGGTCTAAAATTAAAATGAATTCTTCATCAGTTCTTTTTAATGCTTCATTGATTTTCCCGGCTTTTGCTCCAGGAATATTAGCCATATCTAACCAAACTACGTCATGTTTTTCTGCCAATTCTTTGAAAGCGATATCTTCTGTGCTGTCTAATAAATAGGTTGTATGAGGATAATTTAAGTTTTTTAAAGCTTTAAAAGTATTTTCGAACATTGACAAAGGTTCTCCAGGAGCCGATGTTGTAAATACAGCTACACTCAATTTTTTTTCAGGAACGGGCACTTCTGCTGGCTTTTGAATTCTTAAATAATTAATCCAAACTAAAGCAACTCTGAGAACTCCATAACCAAAAAAAAGACTTAGTATGATAAATAGAAAAAGATTAGAAATATGTTCACCTTTAAACCACCATTCAGTTAAATTAAATAGACTTAATAAACCTGCGAAGACCAAGCCTAAAAAAATAGCCTTATCTAAACCATTTATTTTTTTGGCCTCCTTAAATTTCCATAGATCGTTGCGTAATTTTGAATTCATTTAAAATGTAAAATTTAATCCTAAATTATAGTTATCTCTTGTGTAGAAAAAAGTTTCTTGGAAAACATAATTTGCATTTATACTAAAATTCTTTGAAACAGCATATTCAAACGATCCATTAATTTCTGTATAATTAAAATCTGCTTTATAAAAACCACCTATATCAAAAGCACCCGAGGCAATTTCTATTACATATGGATTTTGAACAGTTGCTTGAATACCATAGTTTAATTTAGCTCTTAAAGTGATTTTCTTAGTTGGTTGATAACTAGTTATTAATAATGCAGAATGAATCCCTTGATCTTTAGGTGTAAAATAAGGGTCATAAATACCAGATCCTTGATTATCGGAAATAAATAAAATATTTTCTGAATCTGTAAAACTATACCCATAGCCTAATTGAAACCCAATTTTTTTAATTTTAATTGGTTGAGAAACCATCCAAGCACTAATTGAGGTAATTACATTTTCATCCTCAAAAAACTTATGATTATAAGCTGCGTTTAAAACGATGTATTTATTGTTGTAATCTAAAACGCCAAATAAATCTTGCTGTGTTAGGTTAAATGTAGTACTTGCAATTGTGCCTAATAATGCGTTTTTAGCATATCCAAAATTTAAAGAGGCATTCTTAAATAAGTTTTTTGTGAAACTTAAATCTCCAATCCAATCTGTTTCATCTGAATCATTTATGTATGCTCCAAAAGTAAATTTCGCAGCTAGTTTTAATTTATCAAAGTAGAATTGATTACTTAATTTTAAGGTTAAAGCGCCTTCTTTTTGAGGAGAAAAATTATATTTAGATACTTCTAATTGTGGGCTTAAAAAACAAGAAATAAACTTACCAGTAAAAATGTGATTTGCAAAATATTCTAAAGGCTGTGAATCTGTTTGAAATTCAAAATTAGACTTAATATAGGTTGCTGTTGTATTTGTAATTTCGTTTTCTAGGCTCTTGGTAATGTCTGTGTTTGGATAAAATTCTTTTATTATCGCAATTTTTTTACGAGCATTTTTTATATCTCTTTTCCAAAAACTGATATTGGCTTGCATTAATAAAACTTCAACATTTTTAGAATTCTCAACAACAAAGTTATTCATAGTTTTTATGGCTTTGTCAATTTTACCCAATCCATAAAGAAATCGAGTATAATCCATTTGAAGTTCTCTATTTTCTGGTGCTAATGAAATTGCCTTTTGAAATTTATTGTTGGCTCGTTTTTTATCCCCATTTAATGAATAAGCGTGCGCAAACAACCAATTGATAACTAGGTTATTTGAGAATTTTTGGTAATGTTTTTCTAAAAAATCTACTGCTTTTTGATATTCATTCTTTGCTATGAAATTTTTTGTCATTGCCAAAGCAACTTCTTCAGTGATTTTAACATTTAAAGAACTTATTTTTTTGTTCGATTTAAGAGGCTCGTTTTGAGAGAAAAAGGACGTGCTTAAAAGCATTATAAAGCATATAGCACAGATTTTAAATAGATTAAAAGTTGTATTTACTTTTAATAAGTTTTTCATTTTTTCATAGAGTTTTTTTAAATTAATCGTCCTTTAATAATATGTAATTGATAATTATGTTTTAATACGTTATTTGTTAAAGGTGTTTAATTTTAAAAGCTTATAAATTAAATTTTTATAAAGATATAAAAGTGAATAAAAAGCAATCCAACTTTAGTTAAACTTTACTTTTTATTCCATTATAAACTAATTATTGTTCCGAAATTTTTCCAAACATCAGCATTAGTGTAATTAGATATTGAACTTGGAGGCACTTTTAAGGTTGCACTACCAATAGTAACAAATTCGAATACATCTGCGTTGATCGTAAGTGGAGTCGTTATATTTATATTTACATTAGACAATACTGAACAGTTGTAAAAAGCTTTGTCACCAACGCTTGTAACACTTTCAGGAATGGATACCTCATTTAAACTAGTGCATTGAAAAAACGCTTGAGCACCAATACTTGTAATGGTATTTGGAATGTCAAAATTAGTTAAACTTACACAGTTTCCAAAAGTAGTTTCGCCAATTGAAGTTAAACTATTTGGAAGATTAACTGTAGTTAAACTATTACAGTTATAAAAAGCAATTTCCGGTAATGATCTTATTCCATTAGGAATAGTAATTTCACTTACTGCGTTACAACCGGCGAATGCTCCTTTTTTAATAGTAGTTACACTGCTTGGAATATTAATCTCAGTCAAACTACTACAATTAAAAAATGTAGTTTCCTCAATAGTTGTTATTCCATTTGGAATTACAATACTTTTTAAATTTGGACAGTTACCAAAAGCACTTCCTCCAATAGTAGTTACACTATTTGGAATGGTAAGGTTTTCTATACTACTACATTCATAAAACACGCTATTTCCAATAGTGGTTGTAGATGTTGGTATGTTAACATCTACTAGATCAAAACATTGATAAAATAAATTATCCGGTAAAGAAATAATTGAATTTGGCATTTCTACTTTTGTTAGATTTACACAAGCTCCAAAAGCGCTGTTTCCTATACTAGTTACTGTAGACGGAATAGTAATCTCTTTTAAAACACTACATTCATAAAAAGCAGAAGTACCGATAGTAGTTATATTACTTGGTATAGTAAAATTTTCTAGATTATTACAAGCATAAAAAGTTTCATTTGGAATTGTGGTAAAACTATCAGGAAAAGTAACGTTAGTTAAACTATTACATAATCCAAATACAGCAGAACCCATATTATCATTTGCAACACTACTTGGTATAATTACATTATTTAAACTACTGCAATCATAAAAAACACTATTTCCAATACTTGTAATATTATCAGGAATAGTTATGCTTGTTAAACTTCTACAACTTGCAAAAAGTCCATTAGATAATTGAGAAATTCTAGAGGGAATATTAATATCAGTTAAACTTACACAGACACCAAATGCATCAGTATCTATAGAAGTAATAGATTCCGGAATTGTAATTTTTGTAATGCTGTAATCGTTATAAAAAGCCAATTTACCAATTGTTTTTACACTACTTGGAATGGTAACACTTGTAATGTTGTACGCATAGGAAAAACCTTCATCAGCAATGCTCGTTACATTGTAAGTTAAATCAAATTGATCTACAGTTTCAGCAATGTTTAAAGCTCCAGAGGGGCCATCGGTTGTATTTTTTTCTACAGAAACATCGTTGTTGTCTACATTTGTTATTGTGTATTTTAAATCTCCAATACTAAAAGTAGTTCCAACAGTTGGACCCGCTGGAGGTATTACGGTAATGGTAACTGTTGCTCCATCACTATCGCCATCACTATCAGAAATACTATACCCAAAAGTATCTGTGCCATCAAAATCAAGTGCAGGGCTATAATCGATACTGTCATCAGATGGATCACTTGGCGTGCCACTATTATTAATGCTAATAGAGCCGCCGTTTGCAGACTTTACAGAGTTTAACGAAATACTACCTTTATTAGGTCCGTCGTTACCAAAATTGTCATTAGATAAAACATTAATATTTACAGCCGTATTTTTGCTCGTAGAAGTATAATCATCAACAGCAGTTGGCGTATCATTCATTATCTCTTCTCCATCAACAGAAGGACTACTGCAGGAAAAAAATATTAAAAGTATTATTAAAAAAGTGTAAAGTTGGTTTTTCATTTTATTTTTTAGTGATTTAATAGATAAGTATTTCAATAATTGATATTTTAAAATTATTAAAACTCTAAATATTCCTATTTCTGTCTAAAATAAATAGTTATTGGTGTCCCTGTAAAATCGTAAATTTCTCTTAATTTGTTTTCTAAAAATCGTTTGTATGGATCTCTAACGTATTGCGGTAGGTTACAGAAAAATGCAAATTGTGGTGTTGGTGTAGGCAGTTGCATACAATATTTAATTTTAACAAATTTCCCTTTTGTAGCTGGTGGCGGGTAACTTTTAACAATGTCTAACATTGTATCATTTAGTTTGCTTGTAGGTATTTTCATTTTTCTTTTACCAAAAACGTCTACGGCGGTTTCTATTGCTTTAAATAAGCGTTGCTTTGTTAAAGCAGAGATAAATACAATTGGCACGTCTGTAAATGGCTCAATTTGTTTTCTTACCATAGCTTCAAAATCACGCATGGTATTTGTTTCTTTCTCAATTAAATCCCATTTGTTAATTAAGATAACAACTCCTTTTCTGTTTTTTTCAGCCAACCAAAAAATATTTTGATCTTGTCCTTCAAATCCACGAGTTGCATCTACAACTAAAATAATCACATCAGAATATTCAATAGAGCGGACAGCGCGCATTACAGAATAAAATTCTAAATCTTCTTTTACACGAGATTTTTTACGAATTCCTGCCGTATCAACCAAGTTGAAATCAAACCCAAAACGATTGTATTTCGTGTCAATAGAATCTCTCGTTGTTCCTGCAATGTTAGTTACAATATTTCTGTCTTCTCCAATTAGAGAGTTTATAAATGACGATTTACCTGCATTTGGTCTACCAACAACTGCAAACCTCGGTAATTCTTCTTTTTCTAAATCAACTTCTTCTGGCTCTGGCATTTTTTCTGCCAAAGCATCCAGTAAATCTCCAGTTCCACTTCCATTAATAGATGCAATTGTATAGTATTCTCCCAAACCTAAGTTATAGAATTCTACAGCATCTGGCTCGCGCATTGCATTATCAACTTTATTAACCACGGTAAAAATTGGCTTTTTCACCTTACGTAAAAGTTTTGCAACCTCGGCATCCATTGGCGTAATGCCATCTTCCACATTTACCACAAAAACAATTAAATCAGCTTCTTCAATGGCCAAACTTACTTGTTTTCTAATTTCTCCTTCAAAAATATCATCAGAACCAATAATGTATCCTCCAGTGTCTATCACAGAAAATTCTTTCCCATTCCAGTCAGATTTTCCGTAATGTCTGTCTCTTGTTACTCCACTGACAGAATCTACAATAGCTTCTCTTCTCTGAACCAATCTGTTAAAAAGTGTTGACTTTCCTACATTTGGTCTTCCTACAATGGCAACGATACTGTTATTCATTTGAATTGAAATTTTTTGCAAATATACAATTTACAATATGATTAGTTATTTTAATTTTAAACAGTTGTGTGAAGATTTTTAAGAAAATAGGATCTATATCTCTATTACTATCGCTGTGAACATTTATTTTGCATGTTCTTACAAAGGATTAAAGCTCTCTTTTGTCTTAAGATGCCTATGTGTTTTAAGTAATCTTTATTTCGATTTCTGTGGCTATATTTGTTAGTAAACGACCTTAAAAATTAGCTGCTGCTAATTATCACGATTAAGGAAAAATAGTAGTAATAAGTTGTGTAACTTATTTATGATAGTTTATAAGAAGTTATGAATTACTAATTTTGGTTGTATCCAAATCTTTTAAGTTGGGTTTTATCACTTCGCCAATTTTTATTGACTTTTACATACAATTCTATATATACTTTCTTTTCGAAGAATTTTTCTAAATCCTTTCTTGCTTCTGCTCCAACGCGTTTTAGCGCAGATCCTTTATGGCCAATAATAATACCCTTTTGTGTTTCTCTTTCTACCATAATGATGGAACGGATTTTCACAATTTTCTCTTCTTCAATAAATTCTTCAGTTTCAACTTCTACAGAATATGGAATTTCTTTCTTGTAGTGCATGAGAATTTTTTCCCTAATTTTTTCATTAACGAAAAAACGTTCTGGTTTGTCTGTTAATTGATCTTTCGGATAAAAGGGAGGACCTTCTGGAAGCACTTCTTTTATTTTATCAAACACAGCAGTTATGTTAAACTTTTCAAGAGCAGAAATAACAAAAATATCTGCGTTCGGAACTTTCTTTTTCCAGTATTCAACTTTTGCCTCTACTTCATCTTGTGTTGATTTGTCAATTTTATTCAATAATAAAATCACAGGAATTTCACTATGAATAATTTTTTTAAAGAAAGAATCGTTTTTCAATTCTTTCTCACCAACTTCAACCATATATATAAGTACATCAGCATCATCGAGTGCAGATTTTACAAAATCCATCATAGAAGATTGTAACTCATAAGCAGGTTGTATAATTCCTGGGGTATCTGAAAACACAATTTGATATTCTTCCTCATTTACTATTCCAAGAATTCTATGTCTTGTTGTTTGTGCTTTAGGAGTAATGATAGAGAGTTTTTCACCAACCAAAGCATTCATTAATGTAGATTTCCCTACGTTAGGGTTTCCAATGATATTTACAAAGCCTGCTTTATGTTTCATGCTGTAAAGATAGTTTGTTTTTAGATTTTAGGATGTTATTTAATTAAGAAAAAAATAAATGAAAAAAAGTTTGGTCAGTTGTTTATTTAAGTC
>JAQXAP010000041.1 GCA_029252865.1 Polaribacter sp. | reverse complement strand
ACTGCAAATATTGGAGCTGGTGCTTTTCAAGCAATATATGTATGGAATGCAGGTACAAATGATTATGACGATTTAACAACTGGACATATTCACCCGGGGCAAGCGTTTTTTATAAATTCTGATGTTGCTTCTGGAACTGCATCTATTAGTGAAGCTATGCAAAGTCATCAAACAGGAATCACTTTTTATAAAAATGCAGATACCTCTATAGAATTATCACTTTCTAATGGAACAAATTCTAAAAAAACAAAAATTAATTATTTAGATGGTAAAACTACAAGTTTAGACCCTGGCTTTGATATTGGTATGTTTGATGGAGTTTCTTCAGATTTAAGTCTTTACACTAATTTAGTTAATGATAATGAAGGTATTGCTTTTGCAAGACAGGCATTACCAAATTCAGATTTAGAAACTATGGTAATTCCTATAGGTATTATTGCAGATGCTGGAGAAATTACTTTTTCTGCAGAAACCGTAAATTTCCCATCTGAATTAAAAGTATTTTTGGAAGATAGACAAAATAATACATTTACGAGATTAGATGAGGCAAATAGCAATTATGCTGTTACTTTAACTGAAAAAACTGAAGGAATTAGTCGTTTTTACTTGCACACAAATTCTTCTGCTTTAATTATAGATAATATTCAATTAGAAAATATTAGTATTTACAAAACAAATGCATCAACATTAAGAATTGTTGGTTTATCTCAAGGAAAAACGAATCTAAAGTTATTTAATATTTTAGGTAAACAAGTTTTAAAAACTAGTTTTAAATCTAATGGTGTTTCTGAAATTTCTTTACCAAAATTAGCTACCGGAGTATATATTGCACAATTAGAAAATGAAGCTGGTAAATTGAATAAAAAAATAGTACTAGAATAATTATCATAATTTAAAATCTAGACACATCATGAAAAATAATATAGAAAACACGCAAGACAAAAATGAAGAAATTACTCGTAAAAACGCTATAAAAAAAATAGGAAATTACGGTAAATATGCAGCATTAACGGCATTGGGTACCTATCTAATTCTTAGTCCACAAAAAGCTCAGGCTGCTAGCCCAGAAGCTCCAGGAGAAGGATTTTAAAATTAATTAACTTTATAATTATATCTCTAAGAGAGTTACTTTACAGTAGCTCTCTTATTTTTTGGAACGTAACATCTATTTATTCTTTTGTTGTAAATTTAGAAAAAGAAAAGTGTGAAAAGGTGCTGATAATATTATAACGTCTTAAAAAAGTGAACTAATTATCACTTTAATACAGGAGATAGGTTTTATTATTTTTAATGAAAGAAAAAGGGGGAAATGTATTAAAAACTTAAAAAATATCTCCAAGAATAATTTTAAAAATTCAATTCTCTTTATTATAATATTTTTCATTGTTTTTAGAAGAATAAAGGGACCCTTTTTGTACACCTTTAAAGATGTTATTTGATTAATTGTGAAGTAATATTGATTATATTGTGAAGTACTGTAAACCGTTATAAAGTCTACAAAAAACAAAAAACCACACTAAAAATAGTGTGGTTTAAGTGACTCCAGCAGGATTCAAACCTGCAACCCTCAGAGCCGAAATCTGATATTCTATTCAGTTGAACTATGGAGCCATTTGCAATCTAACGAAAGCTATAAATTTCTATTTACATTAAATTCTTTTTTACCAAACCAGAAATGGTTGCACCATCCGCTTGTCCGGCTAATTCTCTAGAAACCACTCCCATTACTTTACCCATGTCTTTCATGCCAGAAGCATCTAACCTTTTTATAACGGCCACAACCACTTCCTCCACTTTTTCTTCTGATAATGCTTCAGGTAAAAACTGTTCTAACACTGCAATTTCTGCTAATTCTGGCGCTGCTAAGTCTTCTCTATTTTGTTTGATAAAAATAGCCGCACTATCTTTTCTTTGCTTTACTTGTTTCTGGATGATTTTAGATTCTTGCTCTTCTGTTAATTCTTCTTGAGCACCCGATTCCGTTTTTGCTAATAAAAATGCAGATTTCACCGATCTTAAAGCTTGTAAAGCAACTTTATCTTTTGCCTTCATCGCCTCTTTCATCTTATCCATTACCTGTTTTTGCAAACTCATTTCTTCTTATTTTAAATTAATTACTTTTTTATTTTTTTTAAGTACAACACATTTTTATTGTAGTCTATAAATGCTTTTCCTTTTTGTAAAACATCAGCCCCAATAATACCATGCACCTCTTTTATATTGTGTTGCTTTAAAGCCGTATTTACATGCGATAAATTAAATAAAACTAAATGACATTTATTTGTTTTCCAATCACCTATTTTTATGTGGTTGTCTTTAGAGAGAAGCGTTTCCATATCCGTGGCTCCCGCTCCCGCAGCTTTTGATTCACTTTCTTCTGTAGACAATTTAAAATGATCTATTAAATCTAATCCTAAACAAGAGTTGGATGCACCAGTATCTAAAATAAAACGCCCCTTTACATCATTAATTTTAGCCTTTAATTCTAAATGATTAGAGGCAATTTTCTTCAATTTTATTTTAATGTATTTATGTTGTTTTAAAATTTTCTCTACACGTTTCATAAAAATCTTCCATTATGAAAATCAAAAATACAATTTATAAAATTTAGAAAACACTAACGACCTAAAATTTCTTTCAACTTATCTTGATAAATTGCAAATTCCCTGATGTTATGATGCGTGCCGCCATCAATTTCTAAATATTGGTTATGAACTGATGAATTCAATCTTAACAACTTTTTAGAATCCGTATGAGAAGTAGTAAGGTCATTATTTCCATGAAAAATAGTAATTGGTGCAACTACTTTAGAGATGTCATTGTTGGTTCTAAATTGATACTTCAACAAAAAAGCTGGAGCCATTTTAGAGATATAGAATATTGCTTTTCTTAAATTGTAAAAAGGAGCTTCTAAAACGAGTTCTTTTGGCTTGTTTAGAGCGGCTATTCGTGTTGCAAATGTAGCACCTAAAGAAAAGCCATAAACAACAATATGCTCTTCCTTAAAACTCTTTTTTAAGTGGCTGTATACTGCACAAGCATCCTTATACATTGCCTGTTCATTAAAATTACCTGTGCTTTTGCCATATTTTCTGTAATCAAACACCAAAACCTCATAATTATATGCTAATACATAAGAAACTCGACTTCCCCATCTTGTTAAATTCCCTTTATTGCCATGACAAAACAAAACAACTCCTTTTGGATTTGGCAACTTAAAATGAAGTGCATTAATTTCGTTATTCGCAGCTGTTTTAATAAATACCTCTTCAAAAGTATTCGAAAATGTATATTGATAATTTCTATTTAATTTTTTTCCATTGATAAAAATAAATTTCTCTTGATAAAAATATAGGAATCCACAAATTCCTGTCACAATAACTAGGAAAATAATAAGGTAGAAAGTCCAGATCATGTATGTTTTTTAGATTTTACGAAGCTATCAATTTTTTAAGAAAATAAGTACAATAAAAAAACCGAAACATTTCTGAATCGGTTTTTTAATATTCTTATATTTTGAAGACTAGCCTCCAAAGTCATCAAAACGGATGTTTTCATCTGCAAGACCAAAATCTTCACCCATTTTCTGAACAGCTTGGTTCATTAATGGAGGTCCACAGAAATACAATTCTAAATCTTCTGGCGATTCATGGTGGTTTAGGTAGTTATCTATTACACAATTGTGAATAAATCCAACAAACCCATCTCCAGCTTCATCATTAATATCTGTTTTCTTTGTCCAGTTATCTGCCTCTAAAGGATCAGACAATGCGATAAAGAATTTAAAGTTTGGAAAATCTTTTTCTAAAGCTCTAAAGTGTTCAATATAAAACAATTCCGCTTTAGAACGTCCTCCATACCAATAAGTTACTTTTCTACCTGTTTTTAAAGTTCTGAATAAATGATATAAGTGAGAACGCATTGGCGCCATACCTGCTCCACCACCCACGTACAACATTTCCGCTTCAGATTCATTAATGAAGAATTCTCCATAAGGTCCTGAAATTACACATTTATCACCTTTCTTTAAGTTAAAAATATAGGAAGATGCTACTCCAGGGTTTACATCCATCCATCCGCCTTTAGCTCTATCAAAAGGAGGTGTAGCAATACGTACATTTAACATAATCTCTCTTCCCTCAGCTGGGTAAGAAGCCATAGAATAGGCTCTTTCCACAGTTTCTGTATTCTTCATTACCAATGGTCTAAGCTTAAACTTATTCCATTCTGCTTCAAATTTTTCTGGCGTTTCATGCTCTTCTGGATGTGCTGTAATATCCATGTCAGCAAAATTAACTTCACAAGGAGGAATTTCAATCTGAATATACCCACCTGCTTTGTAACCCATATCTTCTGGAATTTCTACAACGAATTCCTTGATGAATGAAGCTACATTATAATTTCTAACAACGGTTGCATCCCATTTCTTAATACCAAAAATTTCTTCTGGAATAGAAATATCCATGTCTTGCTTCACTTTAACCTGACAAGCTAAACGGATACCGTGTTTTAATTCTTTACGCGTAAAGTGAGGAGTTTCTGTTGGTAAAGCTTCTCCTCCTCCTTCATTTACATGACACTCACATTGCACACAAGATCCACCACCACCACAAGCGGATGGTAAGAATATTTTTTCTGCACCCAAAGTAGTTAAAAGTGTACTACCTGAAGGTACTTCTATTTTCTTTTCTCCGTTAATTGTAATTGTAACTGGACCTGATGGAGATAGTTTTTGCTTTACAAATAATAATAATGTTACTAATATTAATGTTACTAGTAAAAAAGCTGCGACTGTTGCAATTATGGTTCCGGTTGTACCTGCTGCTAATATCATTCTTGTTCTAGTTTATATTTGTGTTTTCCGCTACAATTTCGTTAGCTTCTTTTTTAAGATCTTCTTTAATAATCTTCGCTTCTACTTTTGGCTTCTCTTCTTTGGTTTCATCACCACCTGTTAACATACCACCAAAACTCATAAAACCAATTGCCATTAAACCTGTTATGATAAACGTAATTCCTAAGCCTCTTAATGCAGGCGGAACACTTGAATATCTGATTTTCTCACGGATTGCTGCAATTGCTAAAATTGCTAAAAACCACCCAATTCCAGAACCTATACCATAAGTTACTGATAATCCTAAGGTAGGAATTTCTCGAGATTGCATAAATAAACTTCCTCCTAAAATAGCACAGTTTACCGCAATTAACGGTAAGAAAATACCTAATGAATTGTACAATGAAGGTGAAAACTTCTCAACAATAATTTCTACCAATTGAACCATGGTTGCAATCGTTGCAATAAACATGATAAATGATAAGAAACTTAAATCGTATGCTGCATATTCAGGTCCTAACCAAACCAATGCACCTTCTTTTAATATATATTGATCTAACAACCAGTTTAAAGGCACAGTTACTGCCAACACAAAGATTACAGCAGCTCCTAAACCAACAGCAGTTGCTACTTTTTTAGATACAGCTAGGTAAGAACACATCCCTAAAAAGGTTGCGAAAACCATGTTGTCTATAAATATCGATTTGAAAAATAATTCTAAATGTTCCATATTTCTTAATATTTAATTTTCAGTTTCAGTAATCGACTCGCTTTTCACTGCAAACGTAAACTGCTACTGCAAACTAATTTTAGTTTTCTTCTATTAATGATGTGTTTCTACTACGCTGTATCCAAATGATAATACCAACTACGATTAATGCCATTGGTGATAATAACATAAATCCGTTGTTTTCATAACCGATTGCATACAATCCTGTTTTTTCTATAGGATCTCCTAAAACTTTAAATCCTAATAAAGTACCAGAACCTAATAATTCTCTAAAGAAACCTACAGCTATTAAAATTACACCATAACCCACTGCGTTTCCAATTCCGTCTAGGAAAGATCTCCATGGTTTGTTTCCTAAAGCAAATGCCTCAAAACGTCCCATAATAATACAGTTCGTAATAATTAATCCCACAAAAACAGAAAGTGTTTTACTTAATTCGTAAGCGAATGCTTTTAATACCAAATCAACAATAATTACTAAAGTAGCAACTACGATTAGTTGTACAATAATTCTAATTTTTGATGGTATAATATTTCTCATTAACGAGATTACTACGTTACCTAATCCTAATACAAACATTACCGAAACTGCCATTACAATTGAGGCTTTTAACTCTGCTGTAATTGCTAAAGCAGAACAAATACCTAATACTTGAATTGTAATTGGGTTGTTATCCGCTAATGGGTCTGTAAGTAATGCTGCGTCTTTTTTTGATAAAAGTCCCATATATTATTTTTTTAATGATTTAAAATAAGGTACATATAATTTTAAATCAGATTTTATCATTGCAGAAACTCCATCACCGGTAATTGTTGCACCTGCAATTGCGTCTACTTCATAATCTGTTTTGTCGTCGTTCTTTGGGTCGTTATTACCTTTAGCAACTGTAATTCCTTTAAAATCTCCAGCATCAGACATTAAGTGTTCCCCAGAAAAATCATCCATAAAGAAACGTTGTTTAATGTTTGCTCCTAAACCAGGCGTTTCTCCTTTGTGATCAAAGTAAGCTCCTTGAACAACCATATCTTGATCCATCGCTACATAACCCCAAATTGCATCCCAAAGACCTTTTCCTCTAATTGGTGCTACATAAAATGTTTGACCATCTTTTTCACCAACAAATAAAGGTAGTTTTCTTTCTTTACCGCTTTTCGCTAAAGCTTGCTGCTTTTTAACATCAATTAAATACGCTTCATTATCTTCAGTAATTTTATCACCTTGAATAATAATTTGTTTTTTGATATATTTTACAAATTCTGTTCCCGCAACATCTGTAGAAACAAAATTTGCACTCGATTCATCGTTTTCATTTACGCCCATGGCATACAAAATATTCTGCTGCTTTTCTATTCTCTTATTTTCGTCAATATTTGGTTTTAAAGACGATGCAAAGAATGCCAATACAGAACCAACAAGTAACACCATAATTACGGCGAAAATCATTGTATAACTATTACTATCTGTTTTCTTACTCATAATTTAGGCAACTTTAACTTTAGTACGTTTTAATCTTTTGTTTACGTTTCCTTGCACAACATAATGGTCTATGGTTGGAGCAAAAACGTTCATTAACAGAATTGCTAAAAATACACCTTCTGGATATGCCGGATTAAATACACGGATCATAATTGAAATAAAACCAATTAAGAAACCATAAATCCATTTTCCCTTATTTGTTTGAGACGCTGTTACAGGATCTGTAGCCATATAAACCGCACCAAATGCCAAACCACCAATCATTAAGTGTTCCCACCAATCAGTATTCATTAAACCATAGAATTTGCTAGATTCAGTAATAACTCCTGTATCAATAATTCCATAATTAAAAATCATACCCATCACTGCGGCTCCTATAAAAGTAGAAAGAATAATTCTCCAACTTCCAATTTTTGTAAAGATTAAGAATGCTGCTCCTAAAAGGATTAATAGTGTTGATGTTTCTCCTACCGAACCTGGTATGAAGCCCATAAACTTATCCCAATTAGAATAAATCACTTCCTGATTTTGAGCATAACTACCTAGAATCGTTTCACCAGAAATAGCATCTGCTGTTCCTACTCTATTTACAGCATCGTGTACCCAAACTTTATCTCCAGACATCCACGTTGGATATGCGAAAAATAAGAAAGCTCTAATTGTTAATGCCGGGTTTAAAATATTCATTCCTGTTCCACCAAAAACTTCTTTCCCGATAACAACTCCAAAAATTACTGCTACTGACAGCATCCATAAAGGTGTGTCTACAGGAACAATTAAAGGAACTAACATTCCTGTTACTAAGTATCCTTCTTCTACTTCATGCCCTTTTATGACTGCGAAAATAAATTCGACTAAAAGACCCACTGCATAAGAAACGATTACGAGTGGCAATACTTTAATGATTCCGATCCAAAGGTTATCAAACGTAAAAAAGTTTGCTAAAACATCTGTTCTTAAAGAACCATCTATTGCTGCGTAATGTTGATAACCTGCATTGAACATTCCAAAAATTAAGCAAGGAATTAAAGCCATTATTACAATATTCATTGTACGCTTTAAATCGTCTGCTCCTTTGATATGTGTTCCTGCGTGGGTTACCTCATTTGGTAAATATAAAAAGGTATGGATTGCATTGAATGCAGGTGCCATTTTAGTTCCTTTATATTTCTCTTTTAAATTATGTAAGTTTTGTTTTAAGCCCATAACCTTATCCTAATTCTTCTCTCATTAAATCTAAACCTTCTCTAACAACCTTTTGATGAGGCTGCTTAGACACACAAATAAATTCTGTTAGTGCAAAATCTTCTGGAGCTACTTCATAAGCTCCTAAAGCTTCCATTTCATCTAAATCTTTATACATAAATGCTTCTAACAATTGCATTGGATAAATATCTAAGGGAAATACTTCTTCAAAGGCACCTGTTACAACAAATGCTCTATGCTCACCGTTCGTATTGGTGTTTAAATCGTATTTTTTATTTGGTGTTAACCAAGAAAAAGTCAATGCTCTCGAAGCTGAAATTTTATTGAAAACTGGTTTATTCCATCCAAAAAATTCATAATCATCTCCTTCTGGTATTGCAGTTATTTGGTTATCATAGTAACCTATAAAACCATCTTCTTTAACATGCGTTCCTGATAAAACATTACCACTGATGATTCTTGTATTATCATTCTCTAAGTTATCAGCAACAATATCTGCAATACTTGCCCCTGCAATTGCAGTTACATATTGTGGTTTGCTAAACTTAGACCCGGTTAAAGCAATTGTTCTTTTGGCATTATACTTACCTGTTAAGAACAACTCTCCGATAATGACTAAATCTTGTGGCGTAATCACCCAAACAACCTCTCCTTTGTTGATAGGATCTATGTTCGCTATTTGAGTACTTACGTTCCCTGAGGGATGCGGTCCTGAAACTCTATGGATTTCTGCATCGTTTAAATTTGCCAGAGGAGAATTAGACTTTGCTCCCAGAGAAACGTGAACTTTACCTTCAGTAAGTTTCGATATTGCTGTAATTGCAGCTTGTAATTCTGCCTCTTTACCCGCTAAAGTAAAATCTAAATCTGCCGCTAATGGCGCACTTGCATATGCAGAAACAAAAATTGCCTTTGGTGCTTGGTTTGGATTTGCAATAACATCGTAAGGACGCTGTTTTACAAATGGCCAGCAACCTGAGGCAAACAAATGAGTCTTCACTTCTTCCGCAGACATTTTTGTTGCATCTTTAGTGCCAAAATCTTTATGCTCTTGTGCTGTATCTGCTGCAATTTTTATTGCTAATACTTTTCTTCTTGCTCCACGAACTACCTCTACAACCTTACCAGAAACGGGGCTTGAAAATAAAATGCGTTCATCACTTTTTGAATAAAAAAGTGTTTCTCCCGCTTTTACTTCTGTGCCTTCTTTTGCGATAAGTTTGGTCGTAATTCCGTGAAATTCTTCTGGCTTAACTGCATAAACTTTACTTAAAGAAATTTCTTTAGTTGTTTTTTCTGCAGCGCCAACAAGCTTAATGTCTAAGCCTTTTTTAATACGAATGTCTTTTGACATAGTAAATTGGGAATTGTTAGTTATCTTAAAAAATCATGCAAATTTAGGGATTTTGGCAAATATCACTGATATATTTTAACTTTTATCTTAGTTAAAATCGATTATTTATAACAGTTCTAAATAATTGATTAATTGAAAATACGCAACCCACCTATTCTGTTTAACAAAAAGTATTTACGTTGTAAAAATCACAAGCAATTTAAATCAAAATATAAGCAAAAAATAACATCCTTTATACCAAAATAGCTCTGATACTTGAACTTAAAACGACATCAAATTTATCTCTCTTGCAAAGTCATAAAAAAGGTATGGTATTTGTACATTCAGTTACATGTTAAAAAGTAGTATTTTTACAAAGCACAAAACTGAAACATGTCTCAAAAACTAATTATCCTTTTTCTATTTCTAGCAATCAGCCTCAATGCGCAAAACATAAAATCTATTCAGCTAAGGCCTTTACAAGAAAACAATTTTTCTAGTATTGTTCCTCTAGGCACTCAATTAGAACTATCCTTTGACGACTTAGATGCGGATAGCAAAGAATATCAATATAAGATTGAGCACATGACGCACGATTGGCAATCTAGTAGATTATCCTCAAGTCAATTTATAGATGGGTTTGACCAAAACACTATTTTAAACGTCAACAATTCATTTAATACATTTCAAAATTACACGCATTATTCCGTTAAAATTCCGAATATAAATACCGTCATTACTAAAAGCGGTAACTATCTTTTGTCTGTTCTAAACTATGATGACGAAGTTATTTTTACAAGACGTTTTGTATTGTATGAGAACAAAACAACAATTGGTGTAACCGTTGAAAGAAGTAGAAATACAAAAACACTAAATACGCAACAAACGATTCAGTTTTCTGTAAACCATCCCAATATTAGAGTGAACAATCCTCGTCAAGAAATACATGTAGTTATCTTAAAAAATAAGAATTGGAATGAAATGATAAGCGAATTACAACCTACGTTTTTCAAACCAAACCAATTACTTTATACCTACACAAACAAAACTAATTTTTGGGGAGGAAATGAATATTTAAACTTTGACAATAAGTACATCAGAAACAGCAGTTTAAACGTGGTAAAAGTTGTAAGAAAAGACATTTTTCATCATTATGTATACCCTTACACTTTTAAGGAGTCCAAAAAATACACTTACAACCCAGATATTAATGGGCAATTTGTTATCAGAACCTTAGAAGCCAATGATTCTAAAACAGAAGCAGATTACGCCATGATGCATTTTTCACTTCTTACTGACGAACCATTTCTAGATAAAGAGGTTTTTGTTTATGGAGCTTTTAATGATTTTAATATTACCGATGAAAACAAAATGCAATATGATGCCAAAGAAAAAAGCTACCAATTAAATATTCTACTAAAACAAGGGTTTTACAATTATACATTTGCTACTCAACAGTCTGATGGAAGTGTAAACACTCACGACATTAATGGCTCTTTTTATGAAACCGAAAACGAGTACACTGTGATTGTTTATTACAAGCCTTTTGGTAGTTTCTATGAGCGGGTAATTGGTATTGGAACTGGTTTTTTTAATCAGTTAAAATAATTTGTAATTATTAGACAAAAAAGTTACATTTACCATGCATGATCAATCAGATTACAAAAGGGATAAAAATTTCTGTGGAAACGAAATATAATGGTACAAGTTCTAGAAACTATAAAACGTATCATGTTTTTGAATATGCAATTACCATAGAAAACAAATCTCTAGAAACCGTAAAACTAACCGATAGACTTTGGAAGATTTTTGACTCCCTTAACACCTTACAAATTGTAAGTGGATCAGGTGTTGTTGGACAAACACCAACTTTAAAACCAAACGATTTGTACACCTATAGTTCTGGATGCTTTTTAGAATCTAACATGGGCGCTATGAATGGTTTTTACACGATGATTAACATGAAAACTTTTGAACAATTTAAAGTAACCATACCTACTTTTCAACTAACAAACCCAACGAAATTAAACTAAGAAAATCAAAAAATAAAGTAGCCGTAGTAAAAAATTCTGAATGTTTAAATTGTGGACATCCGTTTAATGGGCAAGAAAAATTCTGCCCAGAGTGCGGCCAAGCCAACAAAGGAAACATTACTTTTAAAAGTTTTATTCACGAAATTTTTAATGGTTTTTTCAGTTTTGATGCTAAATTCTGGAACACAATAATTCCGCTTTTATTTAAACCTGGTAAGGTTTCAAAGGATTATATGCAAGGCAAAAGACATCGCTACTCAAATCCTTTTCGCTTTTATTTAACCGTTTCTATACTTTTCTTTCTAATCTTAGGAATGTCAAAAAACATCGATAAATTTAAAGAACTTAAAAACGGTACTGTACAAGAACAATCGAATATCATTTCATTTGAAAATGATGCTCCCAAAAAAAACGTGGATATAGATTCGCTAAAAAACATAGTGAATAAAGAACTTAAAAGCGTTTGGATTCCTTTAGATTCTGCAAAAAGAGAAAAGATTATAGAGCAAGTTGCTAAAGATGCGAGAGATTCTACAAAGACGATCAGTAAGAATCAAATTGATTTTGAAGGGCTAGAAATTAATGAGTACCTGAAATTTCAAAAAAAATATCCTAAACTGAATATTGATGAAAGTTTAGACAGTCTTCAAAAAGAAAAAACTTTTTTTAATCGGTTTACATATAGCAGAGCAAAAGTAGTTAATTCTCTAATTACCGAAGGCAAAAGTCAAGAACAATTTAAGAATAAATTGCTCTCTTCTAGTTCCATCGCATTGTTTGTATTGTTGCCCTTTTTTACACTATTTTTAAAATTATTGTATTTCAAAAGAAAATACACGTACGTAGACCATCTGGTTTTTGTTTTTCATACACAAACCGTATTTTTTATGCTATTAGCCATTTACTTTTTAGCAAAACTCTTTGGATTTTCACCGATATTGTGGGTATTCACTGGATTATTTTTACTCTACCTTTTCTTGGCAATGCGCGAATTCTACCAACAAGATTATTTTAAAACTTTTATAAAATTTATACTCCTAAACTTTACCTATTTTTTGATTTCTAT
>JAQXAP010000177.1 GCA_029252865.1 Polaribacter sp. | reverse complement strand
TTTTTTATTTTTATTAAAGTATGAAAAAAAAACCATAATATTCTACTTAAAAATAAAGCGACTAAAAACCATAACCCTGTACCTAAAATATCAACTCTAGTAGCAAAAATGATTGCTCTTAAAAACTTTCTAAATTGTAAATAGAAGTTATAGTTAATTGGGTATAGTTCTTGACTTCTAAAAAAAGTCGGTAATTGAACTAAAAAGGACGCAACAAAAGCCCAAAATATGGAAGCTAATAGGAAGGGAATTAGTAATCTTTTTACTGATTTTTTAAGATTGACATTGTCTTTCATGAAAAAACCAGCAATGATAAAGAATAGCGGCATATGAAATGAATAAATAAATGTTGATAAAAACGCATTCTCTTTAATTATTAAAAACATACCACTATGTCCAATCATTACTAGAATTATACCTATCCCTTTAATTATGTCTACGTTTAATACTGTATCTTTTTTATTCATAATCTCTTGTTATATTAAATGACAATAAGTGATTCAAGTGGAGGTGAAATTAGCTCAGTTACTCGAACAAATTATTATTCATTTATAACCGACAAAATTAATTAGTTTCAGTCGGATTTCTCAAATGTGCGGCAACTACAATGATAAGGTGAGTTTTAATTCACTTTATCAAAAGTTAAACGAAGTTAGTTGATTTTTTTTAGAAATTCAAGTTCACAAAACCATCAAATTACAACCTCTAATATCAGAATTATCGAAACGACCAATAACTTCAAAAGTTCCATTTTTGTGAACTTTTCCTAGATCTTGTGTAGCAATAAATGAACAAGAGTTATAATTTGCTAAATCAATAACATTAATACCACCTGTTTTGCCAATTTGTTGAATAGTTAAGGCATCTTCTGTATCTCTGGTAAGAATTTTCATCCAAGGCGGAGTATCAAAAACACCATTTCCATTAGAATATCCTTGACTTAGTAGTTCTGTCATTCCGTATTCTGAGTGAATTTCAGAAACTCCAAATCCGTTTTGTAAAATCTGATGCAATTCTTCTCTAACTAGTTCTTTTCTTCTACCTTTCATTCCACCAGTTTCCATAATAATGGTGTTTTTTAGTTTGAATTGCGCAGTTTCAATTAAATCTAGCAAAGCAAAAGAAACACCAATTAAAAGTACTTTTTGTCCCTTTTTGTCTAATTCAGTTAGCTTTTTAGCTAACTCGTCGATGTTGTTGAGGTAAAACCCACTTTCTGAGTTTTTAGATTTCTGAATTAAATCATCAACCATAAAAACCAAAGAAGAACCCTTTCTTTCTAAATAATTGGGTAATAAAGCTAAAACTACATAGTCTTCTATGTTTCCATAAAAATGAGAAAATCCTTTTAAATAACTTTCTATGTAAAGATTAACATCTGTTACAAAATGTTTACTTGTTATACTGCCTGTTGTACCAGAACTCGTAAAAGTTTCTTGAACTTCTTCTAAAGAGGAAAGTATTTTTCTACTCTTAAAAAACTGAATGGGTAAAAACGGAATTTCTTCAACCTGATTAATACTAGAAGGATGAACATATAATAAATCACAAAAAGATCGGTAAACTTTATTATTTTTAAATTGATGTTTAAAAACGTTTAAAGCAACTTGCTTGAATTCTTCTTGGTTTTGTATCTTAAAAATAGTGTTTTGCATATACTCGAAAAAATTTCCAAAACATTTCTGCGATGGTATACTTTAATTTTGCATTCTTTAGTCATTCTGATTAATTTTTACCAGAAAAAAAAGAAATTAGAAAAAAGAGTTCTACAAAAATAGAATTAATTAACGCAATCTTTTTAGAAATTCGACATATTGTAATGAAAGAACATTTTTATGAAGTTAAAAACAATTTTTCATGCTTATTTCAATTTATAACTTGCCTTTTATTTGAATAGATATTTTTTTAATCTATTGTTTAATATTTAACAAAAACAGCTTTTTGTGTTTAATTTTATAGATATGTAAAATTAATTGTAAATTCGTTTTTAGAATGTAAACAACAAAAACAGAATCGCAAAATGACAGACTTTGGAATAAAAGAAGCTTTATTAGAACTAGGTTTAAAAAAAATAAATGAAGGGACTTCTACAGGATCAGACAATTTTTCTAATGGAGAAATTATCGAAAGTTATTCGCCTGTTGATGGAAAATTGATTGGAAAAGTAAAATCTACTACAAAACAAGACTACGAAAAAGTAATGGAGTCGGCTACAAAGGCTTTTTTATCTTTCAGAAATATGCCAGCTCCACAAAGAGGAGAAATTGTGCGTCAATTTGGTAATAAATTAAGAGAAAAGAAAAATGCGCTTGGTAAATTAGTTTCTTATGAAATGGGAAAAAGTTACCAAGAGGGTTTAGGAGAGGTACAAGAAATGATAGATATCTGTGATTTTGCTGTTGGATTATCTCGTCAATTAAACGGACAAACAATTCCGTCTGAAAGACCAGGACACGTTATGAGAGAACAATGGCATCCAATAGGAGTTGTTGGTATTATCTCTGCATTTAATTTTCCTGTTGCAGTTTGGGCTTGGAACACAGCTTTAGCTTGGATTTGTGGTGATGTTTGTGTTTGGAAAGGTTCTGAAAAAACACCTTTATGTGCGGTTGCTTGTCAAAATATTATCGCAGAAATTTTAAAAGAAAATAATTTACCAGA
>JAQXAP010000033.1 GCA_029252865.1 Polaribacter sp. | reverse complement strand
CTTTGAGCAAACAAAAAGACAAAAAGAAACATTAAAAAAAATATACTTTTTTTCATTACTCTTAATTAATTTAAAAAATCAGAAACTTCAATATAAAAATCTTTAGGATTCTCAGCATGCAACCAATGACCCGAATTTTTAATTTCTACAATTTTCGAGTTCGGAAAATGAGCTTCTATAATTGGTACTTCTTTTTGGGTAATATAATCAGAATTTGAACCTTTTAAAAACAATGTTTCATTCCCAAAAACAGTAAAAGAAGGCAAAGCATCACCAATTTCTCGATTGTTTTCTGCTAACGATTCTAAATTAAATCTGTAATCTAATTGTCCTTTTTCTCTCCAATAGACATTTTTTAACAAAAACTGACGTACACCTATTTCTGGAATTAATTCTGATAGTTTGCCATCCACCAAACTCCTTGTATTATGAACAGAAAAATCAATAGAATTTAAACCGGCTAAAATTGCATTATGATGAGGTTGATACATTCTTGGAGAAATATCTACAACAATTAGTTTTTCTAACAATTCAGGATACGTTACAGCAAATAGCATCGCTGTTTTCCCACCCATGGAATGCCCAATTATATCAACTTTTTCTAATTGATAGTGCTCTATATAACTGCGTAAATCTTCAACTAAAACTTCATAATTAAATTCATCAGCATGAAAACTACGTCCATGATTTCTTTGGTCTATTAAATGCACTTGATACTCTTCAGAAAATTGATTTCCTAAAGTTTTCCAATTATCAGACATCCCAAAATAACCATGTAAAATTAATAGCGGTTTTCCCGATCCTTTTATTGTTGAATGTAATATTTTGGTAGACATTTATTTCGCTAGATTAATAGATTTCTCTAATGTTAAAAAAAGCCGAATTCGAAAAGACTTTGAAATTTTTTTATTTCAATCGATGCAAATACATATTCACAACATTTTCTAACCCTAAATACAAACTTTCTGCAATAAGTGCGTGTCCTATTGAAACTTCAGCTAAATTAGGAATATGCTCTTTAAAAAATTTAATGTTTTCTAGACTTAAATCATGACCTGCATTAACTCCTAGGCCTAACTCATGAGCCAAAACTGCAGCTTGCGTATAAGGTTTTACAACGTCTTTATTACCTAAAGCGAATTCTGTAGCAAAATCTTCAGTGTACAGCTCTATTCTATCTGCACCTGTTTTTGCTGCAGCCTCAATCAACTTTGCATCCGTATCAATAAAAATTGAAGTTCTAATTCCGTTTTGTTGAAACTCTTTAATTACCTCTTGCAAAAAAGATTGATGAATAATTGTGTTCCAACCAGCATTGGAAGTAATTGCATTTATTGCATCTGGAACTAAAGTTACTTGAGTTGGCTTTACTTCCAAAACCAAATCCATAAAAGATTTTATGGGATTCCCCTCAATGTTGTATTCTGTTGTTACACTCTTTTTTAAATCTCTTGCGTCTTGATAACGAATATGCCTTTCATCTGGCCTCGGGTGAACTGTAATTCCCTGAGCTCCAAAACCCTCAATATCGCTTGCTACATTTAAAAGATTGGGCACGTTTCCGCCACGAGAATTTCTTAAAGTTGCAATTTTATTAATATTTACGCTTAACTTTGTCATTGTCTAAAATTAGGCTACAAATATAATTTATTAAATCATTTTATCCTATATTCGTATGGCATGAATATCAACCAATACATATTAGAAGAGATAAAACCACTTCACTTAACTGGTCTTGTAAAAGGTGCTCAAAAGGTTTTTAAAAACAACCCTATTACTCACTTTCCGGTAATTGAAAACAATAAACTTTTAGGTTCTTTTGCTGAAAATGACATACAAACTATCGAAAAAAAAGAGGATATATTAGGTAATTACAGTCATTTATTAAACCTCTTTTATGCTGATGAGAAAGCATCGATTTTAGAATTAATAAAGATTTTTGCAGATAATGATACCAATATCATTCCGGTTTTAAATAAACACAAAGAATATATAGGTTATTTTGATTTGCGCGATGTTTTAGATGTTTTTTCTACCAGTCCTTTTATGGTTGAACAAAGTGAAAATTTGATTATAGAAAAAATGAGAAATGATTATTCTATGAGCCAAATTGTTCAAATTATAGAATCTAATGGTGGAAAGTTACTCGGCCTATATATTTCAGAAAAAAACACAGATGTTATTCAAGTTAGTATAAAAATAATTTCTAATGACATTAATGAAATTATGCAAACGTTCAGGAGGTATGATTATAAAATTATATCTATGCACGAGAATGATATTTATTTAGAAGATTTAAAAAATAGATCTGAATATTTAAAAAAATATTTAGAGATGTAAGTCCTTACAAGGTCTTAAATAAAAGGTTATATATTGAAAAAAGCAGCTGTTTACGGTCAATCGTACGCCATTTCATCAGAAAAGGAAATAAAAACTTTATTACAAGTTTTAGAAAAAAATAAAATTGAATTTTTTATTGAAAGTGAATTTTATACTCTTTTAGTGGAAAGTAACATTTTACAAGACAACTATAAATCATTTGCCAGTTTTAATGATTTAGATAGTTCTTTTGATATTATGTTTACCATTGGTGGCGATGGAACTTTTTTACGCTCTGCAACACATATTAGAGATTTAAATATCCCCATTCTAGGAATAAATACAGGAAGGCTAGGTTTTTTAGCGATTGTCGCCAAAGATCTTATAGAAGACACTGTTGAGTTGGTTATTAATGGTGATTTTACAATTCAAGAAAGAACACTAATATCGGTAAAAACAGAACCTAAAACTAAAGATTTTTCTGAGTTAAACTTCGCTTTGAATGAAGTTACAATTGCAAAAAAAAATACAACCTCAATGATTGGGGTAAAAACAAGTTTAAATGAAGAATATCTCACCAACTATTGGGCTGATGGCATAATTATCGCAACTCCCACGGGATCTACAGGTTACTCCTTGAGCTGTAATGGCCCGGTTATATTGCCTGATTCAAAAAACTTAGTCATAACCCCCATTGCTCCGCATAACTTAAATGCAAGACCCGTGATAATTTCTGATGAAACTAAAATAGAATTAGAAGTGAACTCAAGAGAGAAAAGCTTCTTAATATCCTTAGACTCAAGAGTTACTACGGTACCAAAAGAAACTAAAATTTTTATTGAAAAAACTGATTTTACCATTAAAAGTATTTTACCGCGCAACCAATCTTTTATTAAGACACTAAGAAGCAAACTATTATGGGGTGAAGATGTAAGAAACAGCACCAATCTTTAAATACTTTTCCACAATATTTCTTCAAAAAAGTTGTTATCCAAAAAAGACTTAATATTAACTTTATTAAGCTAATTGAAATTTCTATATTTGCCGGATATTTTAGAATGAAGAAAAATCTATTCTTTTTTGTATTTACAAGTTTTACCTCAATTTTATTGGGACAACTTCATGAAGTTGGAATCTCTTTCGGAGGCTCAAACTATGTGGGAGATATTGGTACAAACTACTATATATACCCGAACAAACCAGCAGGAGCAATTTTTTACAAATATAACTGGAATCCTAAAATTGCATTAAAAGCAACCTATAGTTACCTGCCAATTTCGGGAGATGACACAGATTCAGATATTCTTTACAGAAAACAAAGAGGGTTTAGCTTTTCAAATACCATTAACGAAATAGCTTTGGGGTTTGAGTATAACTTTTATGACTTTGATTTATCTTCAGATGACAATACCTGGACACCATATTTACTTTTAGAATTAGTTGGTTTTAATTATACTAACGTAAAATCTCATTCTAATCCAGGACAAATAATTCTCGGAAATAAAACCTCCTTTGCAATTCCTTTCGGAATTGGATATAAATCGAAATTATATGGTACTTTAGCATTTGCATTAGAAGCCAAATTTAGATATACCTTTGAAGACGATCTAGATTTCACAAATAGAGAAACACCGAATGTAATTTTAGAAGGAACGGGGAATGATTGGTATATGTTTACAGGTTTCTCTTTGATTTACACCTTTGGACGACCTGCTTGTTACGCAAAAGGATTATAGATATTATGAATAAAAAACTACTTATCGATTTACAAAATACACCCAAACATGTTGCTATTATTATGGATGGCAACGGGCGCTGGGCAAAAGGTAAAGGAATGAATAGAATTTTTGGACACAGAAACGCTCTAACTGCGATAAGAGAATCTGTTAAAGCAGCCTCACAAGTAAATATAGAAGCCGTAACTTTATATGCCTTTTCTACCGAAAATTGGAACCGACCAAAATTAGAAGTAGATGCCTTAATGAGTCTATTGATTAACTCTTTAAAAAAAGAATTACCCGATTTTATGAAGAATGGTGTCAGAATTAATTCAATCGGAGCAATTGAGAATTTACCAAAAAAAGCTCAAAAAGTGCTGACTGATGTGATTACTGAAACAAAAAACAATAAAGATATTGTTTTGACTTTTGCCTTAAGTTATGGCTCTCGAGAGGAAATTGTTAACACAATTAAAAATATATCTAAAAAAGTTGTTAATAAACAACTAAATATAGAAGAAATTAACGAAAAAACTATAAATAATCATTTATATACGTTTAATTTGCCCGACATTGATTTAATGATAAGAACTAGTGGAGAACAGCGCATTAGTAATTTCTTATTGTGGCAAATGGCGTATGCCGAATTATATTTTACAAATACACTTTGGCCAGATTTTAGAGAAGAGCATTTTTATGATGCAATTATAGATTATCAGAATAGAGAACGAAGATTTGGAAAAACAAGCGAACAGATTACAGAATAAATTTTTTATGAAATTATTTTCTGCCACAATAATGTTTACAGCATTATTTTTCAATTTTAGTGCAACCGCACAAACAAAAAAAGATAGTTTATCAATTGTCAAAAAAGATACTATTATAACTAACAAAGCCTCCTTTGAAAAAGGCAAAGAATACATTCTTGGAGGTATAACTGTTTCGGGGTTAAAAAAGTTTAGCGAAGAAACCGTTCGTGTTTTTACAGGTTTAAACAACGGACAACTCATAAAACTTCCTGGAGACAAACTTACAAGCGCAATAAAGAAACTTTACGAAAGTAAACAATTTAGCAATGTAGACGTTTATCTTTCTAAAATAGATAACAATACCGTTTATCTTCTATTTGATGTTTTAGAATTACCTCAATTAAACAACATAAAAATTACAGGAATTAAAAAAGGGAAAGCAAAAGAACTAAAAAAAGAGGCTGAACTTAAACAAGGGGCAATGGTTACAGACAACCTTATTGTTACAACAAAGAATTACTTCACAAAAAAATACACGGATAAAGGATTTTTAAAAACTAAAGTTAATTTAGATGTAAAAAACGACACATCGGATGTTAACACAGTTAACATGAATATTTTTATAGATAAAGGTGTCAAAATTAAAATTAAAGACATCACTTTTATAGGTAACAAAGCGCTTTCCGGAAAGAAACTGAGAAAAGCGATGAAGAATACCAAAGAAAAATTGATCGGACGTTTTTGGAAAGGATCGAAATACATAGAAGAAGATTACCAAGAAGACTTAGAAAGCATTCTAGATGTATATAGTAGGCTTGGATACAGAGACGCTCGTATTCTTAGTGATAATATCTCTTGGAATGAAAACAACACTATAAACATTAATATAGACCTTGAAGAAGGAAGACAATACCGCTTTTCTGAAATATTATTTGTTGGTAATAAAGAATACACGGACAAACAACTTCAAAGTTATTTAAAAATTGAAAAAGGTGATGTTTACAATGCAAGTGTTTTAAAAGAACGTGTCAAGGGAGATGGAACTCCTACTTCTCAGGATATTTCTACATTATACCAAGATAATGGGTTCTTATTTTCTTCTGTAGATGCTATTGAAACTAAAGTGAAAAATGATTCTATTACGGTAGAAATAAGAGTTAGAGAAGATGAAAAAGCACGTATAAAAAAGGTAACTGTTTCTGGGAATGAGAAAACTAATGATCATGTTTTGTTTAGAGAATTACGTGTAAAACCAGGAGACTTATTTAGCAGAAGTGCAATTATTAGATCGATTAGAGAAATCGGCCAATTAGGTTTCTTTGATACAAATGTAACTCCAGATGTTCTTCCTGATTATCAAAATAAAACAGCAGATATAGATTTCACAGTAGTGGAAAAAGGTGGAAGCCAAATAGAATTACAAGGTGGTTATGGTGGTGGTTCTTTTATAGGTACTTTAGGATTATCTTTTAACAATTTTTCAATCAAAAATATCCTTAATAAGAAAGCATACAAACCCTTACCAATGGGAGATGGTCAAACACTATCTTTAAGGCTACAAACAAGTAGAACATATAGCACGTATAGCTTTTCATTCACAGAACCATGGTTAGGTGGTAAAAAACCTAAATCACTATCTTTTTCTGTATATTCATCAAATCAATATCAATTTAACTTTCAAACAGGTGATGTAAATAAAAATCAAAGTTTAAGCATTATTGGAGCTTCTATTGGTCTCGGAGAACGTTTAAAATGGCCAGATGATTATTTTCAATTATCACAGTCAATAAGCTACCAAGCTTTAAAATCTAGTGATTATAGTTTTGGGCTGGCTGGTTTAAATTTAAATAACGGTACATTAAATAACCTATCTTACAATATTTCGTTATCAAGGAATTCAGCAGGTCCAAGTTTAATTTTCCCTACCTATGGTTCAGAATTTACTATTGGTGCAAAAGCAACTTTTCCTTACTCTCTATTAAGTGACAAAGACTATTCTGACCCAGATTTGGAGGATACTGAAAAATATAAATGGTTAGAATATTATAAATTAAATTTTAAAGGAAAATGGTACACTGCTTTTACAGATAAATTAGTTTTAATGACAAATGCAGAAGTAGGTTACTTAGGCCATTACAACAGTGAACTTGGTGACACTCCTGTTGAACGCTATTTTGTTGGTGGTGATGGTATAGCACAGTTTCAATTAGACGGTAGAGAAACAATAGGTTTGAGAGGTTATGAAAATAGCGGATTATCATCTGCCTATGGAGGAACAATGTATAATAAGTTTCAACTAGAACTTCGTTATTCTATTACCGACGCTCCTTCAGCATCTATCTACACATTAGGATTTTTAGAAGCTGGTAATGCATATAACAATTTTAACGAATATAACCCGTTTGATTTAAAGCGAGCAGCTGGACTTGGTGTAAGAATTTTTATGCCTGCATTTGGTTTATTAGGTATAGACTTTGCACATGGATTTGACCCTTTACCAGGACAATCTGTGAAATCTGGTTGGCAGACACATTTTATAATTGGAAGACAATTCTAAAAGAACCGAAACACGTTAAAAGTAAATTTTTTTTTGGTACGGTTTTTTCTAAATACATTAAACAAATGAAAAAAATATTTTTATTAGTCGTTCTTTTACTTAATTTTAGTTTTTCTTGGTCTCAAAGAAATCAAATAATTGCATACATCGATATGGAGTATATTCTAGAAAATGTGCCAGAATATCTTGAAGCACAAAATACTCTAGATGCAAAAATATCTAAATGGAGAAAAAAACTGGATGACCAAGCAAGACATATTGAAATATTAAAAACTGATTTAGCCAACGAAAAAGCAATTCTTACAAAAGATTTAATTGAAGAAAAAGAAGAAGAGATTAATCTTAAACAAGTAGAACTTCGAAGACTTGAATCTTTATATTTTGGACCTAGAGGAGATATGTTTACAATAAGAAAACAATTAGTTAAGCCAATTCAAGACCAAGTTTACAACGCCATTCAAGGTATTTCGAAAAGAAAAAAATATGATTTTGTTTTTGATAAATCTAGTGACTTAGTAATGCTTTATTCAAATAAAAAATACGATATTAGCGAACTTGTTTTAGCAACTATCGATCGTACTCGATTAATAGATAATAAAAAACAAAAAACAAGTGAAAATAACAAGAAAAAAGCTCTGCCTAAAAAAGAATTAACGACCAAACAAAAAGAATTAGTTGCTAAAAAAGAAAGCGCGAAAGCAAAGAAAATTGCTGACGCCGAAGCAAAAAAGAAAATAATCGCAGAAAAAAGAGAAGCACTATTGAAACAACGTGAAGAAAAGAGACAAATTTTACGTGACAAAAAAGAAGCTTTAAGAAAGAAAAAGGAGCAAGAACAAAAAAAACAAGAATAATAATTAAATTAAAACAAGAATGAAAAATTTTAAATCGTTACTATTAATTGCTTTATTTACTCTAGGTGTAGCTGGTGTTTCAAATGCACAAAAAGTAGGTCATATAGACTTTGAAAAATTAGTTGCCGAAATGCCACAAACAAAAACCTTGAAATCTGATATAGAAAAGCTTGGTAAAACCTATCAAGATGACATTGAAGGTATGGGTAAAAAGATTGAAGCTACTCAGAAAAAATACATGGCTGAATCTCAAACTGTACAACCGGAAGAAAACGAGAAGAGAGCTCAAGAACTTCAGGGAGAAGCTGCAAAATTAGAACAACTAAGAAGAACAGCTTACCAAGATATACAAAAAAGACAAAATGATGGGTTACAGCCTATTATTGAGAAAGCGCAAAAAGCTATTGAAGAAGTAGCTGCTGATAAAGGTATCTTATATGTATTAGATGCTTCTGTAGGAAAAGGTTTGTTAGTTAAGAAAGGTGAAGATATTTATAGTGCTGTAAAAACTAAATTAGGTTTTTAATAAACCTAATTAATAATAAAATTAAAACCTACTGAAATTCAGTAGGTTTTTTTATTTTTACAATATATGCTAAACGTCAATAAATTTTCTATTGGTATTTTTGATTCTGGGGTTGGAGGGACCTCTATTTGGAAGGAAATTAATACCCTTTTACCTTTAGAGAATACTATTTACTTATCTGACAGTAAAAATGCCCCTTATGGTGATAAAAGTAAACAAAGCATCATAAATTTAGCTATTAAAAATACCGAATACCTTTTGAAGAAGAATTGCAAAATAATTGTGGTTGCCTGCAATACAGCTACAACAAATGCCATTAAGATTTTAAGAGAAAACTACGATATTCCATTTATAGGAATAGAACCCGCTATTAAACCTGCTGCCCTAAAGACAAAAACAAATATTATTGGTATACTTGCGACAGAAGGAACTTTAAACAGCGAATTATTTGAAAAAACTTCAAGTTCTATCAATCAAAAAATTCTTAGAAAAGAAATTATTGGTAAAGGATTAGTTGAGCTTATTGAAGCTGGTAAACTATATTCTGAAGAAATGACGAATCTACTTTCATACTATATAAAACCCTTAATAAAAGCCGAGGTAGATTGTTTAGTTTTAGGCTGTACCCATTACCCTTACCTGATTCCACAAATTAGAAAACTTGTTGGAGATAAAATTCAGATTATCGATTCTGGGGAAGCTGTTGCGAGACAAACTAAAGCTATTTTAGAAAAAAATCTCTTAACAAATAATCATAATAAAGAAAAGAAAAGTCATCAATTTTACATTAATAATGATAAGAAAGCATTAGAGTTGCTACTATCAAATAACGCTGAGAAAGTAAAAATTTTAAATGATAATTTTTAAAAACTACCAAAGCCAGTACTAATATTAGGACAAGCTGCCCCCCTTTGTTTTCTGGTCCATAAATTAAGACCTACAGAAATTTGATGCAATCCTGAACTTGTTAAAACAGTTTCATTCATCTGATTGGTATACGTATATGAGAACATAAAATTCTTAAAGTTTATTCCGATTATTGGTGATAAAAACTTAGTATTTTCAATCGCATTCGTATCAAAACTCTGCCTGTAAGATAATGCACCCCATATTTGAGTTTGTGAAATAGTTTTATATGCTTTAATATTAAAATCTGCTGATCTTTCACCAGTGCTTTCTCGTATTTGCAACATAAAAGAGGGTTCTAATTGGATGAAGTTATCTTCACCATAATAATACCCTGCAGACAATATAATTTTACTTAAATCCAAAGGTTCCTGAACATTTAAATTATTTTTAACAGTAGGAAGTAAGTTTTTTACTGTAAAATAAGAAGAAAAACCTCCTTTGTGGTATGCAAGACTAAAATCCGCATTATAATAGCTTGTATTTTGATTAATTTGTGCAACTGTAGGATCTCCCGAAAAAAGGCTTTGATCTACTTGATTCTGAACCACAGTAAAACCCAAACCAAAAGAGAGTTGTTCAAAAAGGCGCCCTGCACTCAATGGTAAATGATAAGAATACGTACCTTGAATACCTTTCTGCGAATGATATCCATTTTTATCATTAAATAAAATAAAACCGACCCCAGCCTTAGAGTCTTCTCCAAATTTTGTATGAAAACTTAAAGTTTGCAATGCAGGTGCATTTGAGATGCCAGACCACTGCTGTCTCGCAGTCATACGTAGTTTGCTTGAATTACCAATTCCTGCAGCAGATGGATGAATCAGAAACACATTATCTGATAAATAATCTTGATATATAGGTAATGTTTCTTGAGAATAATTTTTGGCAGAGAAAAATAAAACACAAAAAAAACAGAGTCGAACGTAATTTAACTTCATTAAAATAACATTATTTTATAGTCATCAAAGATATCGTTTTTCTCATAATAAATACTTTGCATTTTAAAGATTTAACATGACCACATCACTATTTTTTTCCATTATTTAAAAATAGATAAGAAAAAAGATATAAAATATTATAATTGTCGTTATAATCAAGAAACCCTAGAGTAATTATAAATTAACTTTGAATTCAATAATCGCCATTATTGATTGTTTAAACATCTTAAATTACTCTATAATCCTTGTTTTAACTTGAATATTATTCAATATTAAAAAAGTACTCTAAAACATTTTGAAGCGTCTAGCTAAGGGATTAATTTCTATAACCAAAAAAAACTCGTAAGCATAATAAAAAATTAACATGTTGTTTTCACAACTAATTTATTCAATAGTATTGACTAATAAATACACTTTTAAAACTTGATAAAGCTTATTTCATATAAAGTAGTTGAACAAGAAATATGTATTATACGTTTTTAACCAAAAAAATAAAATGACATCACCCACATCTAAAATAAAAGAAGTTTTCAGATAAATAAAAAACCTTAACAATTTTAAATTGTTAAGGTTTTTGAAGCGGTCTGGACGGGACTCGAACCCGCGACCCCCTGCGTGACAGGCAGGTATTCTAACCAGCTGAACTACCAGACCGTTGCTTTAAGCGTTTGCAAATATACAAGGTATTTTCACATATGCAAACATAAAATAAAAAAATTATTTATTTTTTTTTCTACTAATTAAGTATGATGTTAAAACCTCGTTATAACCTTTATTAATATCCAAAGGAACATAATCAATTTTATATAGTAAACATTTATTTTTCAAATATTGAAAATAATTTTCAACCGACTTCTTGTAATTATCTTGAACATTTTCGGGATAAATATTTACTTCTTCCATTGTTTCCAAATCAACAAACTTTTTTGGTGCATTGTCAAAATTGAAGTTAAATTCAGTTTCCCCATCATAAGTATGAAATAAAACTACTTCGTGTTTATTAAACTTTAGATGTTTCAGAGCATCAAAAAGAGTATCATTATCTTTATTTGGCTGAAACATATCTGTAAAAACAAAAATTAATGAACGTCTATGTATTTTTTCTGCTATTTCATGCAAATATTTATAAGTTTCTGTAGATGAATTAGATTCTGAGACTAACAATTGTTCTAATTGATAAATTAACATACTTCTATGACGATCACTGCTTTTTTCTGGAGCATAATACTCATAAGTATCCGAATAAATACTTAAACCAACAGCATCTCTTTGCTGTTTAAATATTTCCATTAAAGAAGCAGCTGCAATTGCAGAAAAACCAACTTTATTTAAATTATCTAATGTTTGCTTTCTCACAATTGGATAATGCATTGATGCAGAATTATCTATTATAATATGACAACGTAAATTTGTTTCTTCTTCATACTTCTTGGAGTATAACTTATCTGTCTTTGCAAATAATTTCCAATCTATGTGCCTCGTACTTTCACCCTTGTTGTATAACTTATGCTCAGAAAACTCTACAGAAAAACCATGAAACGGGCTTTTATGAATTCCTGTTATAAAACCCTCTACAACTTTTTTCGCAAGTATGTTTAAGTTTTTAATTTCTGCTGATTTAATTTCAGATAAATTCATACTATTATTTAATATTTTTAATTCTTATTGGATTATCTGTAGTTTGAAATAATTTTAGGTTGTTTGGAAGTTATCTGATAAAAATTAATTCAAACCATTAGTTGCACCTTTTGATAAAAATTTAGCCACTAAAATATAGATCACTCACAAACAAAGAAAAACTCTAAAATCCTGGCGACAATTCGGAGAATCACAAACATTTTAATAATTCAACATTTTCACCAAAATAAAAGAGTGTTAATCAATTATTGAAAAAAATCTCTTCATTACTAATTACTAAAAATAAAAAAAGGTTTGACGTTAGCCAAACCTTTAACTTATTTAAAATGCAATTATTAATTATATAGCAGCATCAATTTTACCAGTGTAAACATTTTTCGGCGCAACACCTACTTGTTTATCTACAATTTCACCATTTTTAAAAATTAAAACAGTTGGTATATTACGCACTCCGTATTTCGCGGCAAATTCTTGATTAGCGTCAACATCTACTTTACCAACAATGGCTTTACCATCGTATTCTGTGTGAATTTCGTCAACAATTGGTCCTACCATTCTACAAGGTCCACACCAAGCTGCCCAAAAATCTACTAATACCGGTTTGTCTGATTTTAATACTAATTCTTCAAAATTTGCGTCTGTAATTTCTAATGCCATTTTTTATATTTTTAAATCGTTATGTCAGTTTTGAAAAACAAAAGTAGTGATTTTATTTACGCTTCGTTTTCAAAAAAATTACTTTTTCTTATTTATCCATCAATACTACTTATAATTACACAATAATAAATTCAGAGAAAAAAAAATTCTTAGTAAATGAATTCTCATTTCATCCACTCTTTTTTAAGAACCAAATAACTTTTCTAAAACTTCCACTTTAAAATAAACCAGAGGCTATTGCTTGTATGTTATCACTTTTGCCCATTGAATAATAGTGTAAAACAGGAACCCCTGAATCCTTCAACTCTTTAGATTGCTGTATCGCAAATTCAATACCAACTTGCCTTACAGCTTTATTGTCTTTACATCCCTCCACGGCATCTATTAAATCTTGTGGCAAATCTATTTTAAATACCTGAGGTAATATTTGCAAATGCCTCTTAACAGCAATCGGCTTAATACCTGGTATTATTGGTACATTAATTCCTATTTCTTTCGCTGCTTTTACAAAGTCGAAGTATTTTTTATTATCAAAAAACATTTGAGTAACTACATAATCTGCACCCGCATCTACTTTTTCTTTTAAACGTCTTAAATCCGAAACTAGCGAGGGAGCTTCCATATGTTTTTCTGGATATCCTGAAACACCAATACAAAAATCTGAATGATGTTCGGCACTCACATTATTATGTAAATATTTACCTTTATTTAAATTCGAAATTTGATCTATTAATTCTTTCGCAAAAGCATTTCCTCCTTTAGATGGTTTAAAATAAGGTTCATCTTTCATTGAATCTCCACGCAAAGCCATTACGTTATCAATGCCTAAATAATGACAATCTACTAACACATATTCTGTTTCCTCTTTGGTAAAACCCCCGCATAATAAATGTGGAATTGTATCAACTTTATATTTATGCATAATGGAAGCACAAATACCCACCGTTCCAGGACGCATTCTTGTAATTTTTTTGTCTAGAAGACCATTTCCTTTATCTAAATAAACATACTCTTCTCTTGAGGTAGTTACATCAATAAAAGGAGGGTTAAACTCCATTAACGGATCTATATTCCTATATAAATCCTGAATATTGTTTCCTTTTTTTGGTGGTATTACTTCAAAAGAAAATAATGTTTTACCGCTGGCTTTTTTAATATGATCTGTAACTTTCATCTTTTTAATTCTTTAGTGCCTCTTTTCAATCGCTCTTTTAAATATATATTTTTATTGTAACCATGAGAAATAATATAACGTCCTTAATGTAATTCTACAAAAACCATATCTTATTCTTCTGCAATCACTGGATGTAACCACTTTCTTGCCTTTTGCTTTGTAATTCCTTTTCTTTCTGAATAATCTGTCACTTGATCATCCGTAATTTTACCTAAACCAAAATATTTGGCGTCTTTGTTTGCAAAATAATATCCAGAGACGGAAGCTGCTGGCCACATTGCTAAACTTTCTGTTAATTGAACTCCTATTTGTTTTTCAACATCTAACAATTCCCAAATTGTTTCTTTTTCTAGGTGATCTGGACAGGCGGGATAACCTGGTGCTGGACGAATTCCTTTGTAACTTTCTTTAATTAAATCATCATTAGACAATGCCTCACCTAAAGCGTACCCCCAATGTTTTATCCTAACTTGTTTATGTAAATATTCTGCAAAAGCTTCTGCGAAACGATCGGCAATAGCCTGTGCCATAATTGCATTATAATCATCCCCTTCCTTTTTATATTTATCTGCTAATTCTTGAGCTCCAAAAACCCCCACACAAAAAGCTCCCATATAATCTGTTCTATTTGATTCTTTTGGCGCAATAAAATCTGCTAAGGCTAAATTTGGGATTCCATCTCTCTTTTTTAATTGTTGACGTAAAGTCCTAAAAACTAGAACTTCTTTTCCTTTTTTCTGGACAGAAATATCGTCTTCATTAATTGAATTTGCCTCGAACAGACCAAAAATTGCTTTCGGTTTTAATAGTTGTTTGGCAATAATTTCTTCAATCATTGCTAATGCTTCCTCATACATAATAGAAGCCTGTTCTCCCACTACCTCATCAGTTAAGATTGCAGGAAATTTTCCGTGTAAGTCCCAACTTCGAAAAAATGGACTCCAATCAATAAAAGGAACTAATTCTTTGAGACTTAATTGCTCTAACTTTTGAATTCCTAACTCTTTTGGTTTTACGATATCACAAGAACTCCAATTGATTTTATATTTTCTCTTTCTGGCTTCATCAAGAGAAATATATAATTTTTCTTTTCCTCGTTTTAAAAACTTAGTTCTGAATTCTTCGTAATCGTTCTTCAATTTGGTCACATATTCATGGGACTTTTTCTTGTTCAATAAATCTCCTACAACAGTAACTGCTCTTGAAGCATCATTTACATGAACAACTGCATTTTTATATTGTGTATCAATTTTAACTGCTGTATGTGCTTTAGAAGTAGTTGCGCCTCCAATAAGTAATGGAACTTCAAAATTTTGACGTTGCATTTCTTTAGCTAAATACACCATCTCATCTAGAGAGGGAGTAATTAATCCTGATAAACCAATTGCATCCACCCGTTCTGCAATAGCCGTCTCAATAATTTTTTCTGGAGGAACCATCACACCCAAATCTACAATTTCATAATTATTACAAGCGAGCACTACACTTACAATATTTTTACCAATATCATGAACGTCACCTTTTACAGTTGCCATTAATATTTTACCAACTGGCTCTTGTTTATCTCCTTTTGCTTCCTCAATAAATGGGTTTAAGTAACCTACTGCCTTCTTCATTACACGAGCAGATTTTACAACTTGAGGTAAAAACATTTTCCCCGCTCCAAATAAATCCCCTACCACATTCATTCCTATCATTAAATTTCCTTCAATGACTTCTATCGGTTTAACTGCCTCTAACCTTGCTTGCTCAACATCTTCAATAATAAAAGAATCGATTCCCTTTACCAAAGCATGTGTTATTCTATCTTGCAATGAATTTTCTCTCCAAGATAAATCTGCCGTTTTACCCACTTTAGATCCTTTTACTGTTTCAGCAAAATCTAACAAACGTTCTGTTGCATCTTCTCTTCTGTCTAAAATTACATCTTCTACATGTTCTAGTAAATCTTTAGGAATATCGTCATAAATTTCTAACATTGCTGGATTTACAATCCCCATATTCAAACCTGCCTGAATTGCGTGATATAAAAAGACGGAGTGCATTGCTTCACGCACCGTATTATTACCTCTAAATGAAAAAGAAACATTACTTACACCTCCACTTACAGAAACATTTTCTAAATTTTCTCTAACCCAACGTGTTGCTTCAATAAAATCGATGGCGTTTTTTCTATGCTCTTCCATTCCTGTTGCAACAGGAAAAATATTTAAATCAAAAATAATATCTTCAGATGCAAAGCCTACTTTGTTAACCAAAAGATCATAAGAACGTTTTGCAATTTCTATTCTTCTTTGATAATTATCTGCTTGACCAACCTCATCAAAAGCCATGACAATTACTGCAGCCCCATATCTTTTTATTAGTTGAGCCTCTCTAATAAATTTTTCCTCACCTTCTTTTAAAGAAATTGAGTTTACAACACATTTACCTTGCACAACTTGTAAACCAGCTTCAATAATTTCCCATTTAGAGCTATCAATCATCATTGGAACTCTACAAATATCAGGTTCAGCTGCGATTAAATTTAAAAAACGAACCATTGCCGCTTTACCATCCAAAAGCCCATCATCCATATTGATATCGACAATTTGTGCACCTCCATCTACTTGATGTCTTGCAATATCTAAAGCTTCATCAAACTTTTCTTCTTTAATTAATCGTAAAAACTTGCGTGAACCTGCAACATTCGTGCGTTCACCAACATTAATGAAATTACTATTCTCATTTAGAATTAAAGGTTCTAAACCAGATAATTTCATATATTTCGTTTGCTTTATCTTCATCTTCAACTTCTTTTAAAGAGATTCTGATACAAATTCAGAATAACGTCTTGGTATGTATTTTGCAGCTATATTTGCAATCACACTAATATGATTAGGAGATGTGCCACAACATCCACCAATAATATTAATTAAATTCTTCTTTAAATATTCCTCTATTTGCTCTCCCATTTCTTCTGGAGTTTCATCATATTCCCCAAAAGCATTTGGTAAGCCTGCATTTGGATGTGCTGAAATTGCGAATTCTGTTTTATCGGCAATTGCTTCTAAATGTGGCTGTAATAAATTAGCTCCTAATGCACAATTAAATCCTATTGATAAAAGTGAAATATGTGAAACAGAAATTAAAAATGCTTCGGCTGTTTGACCCGACAATGTTCTTCCTGAAGCATCAGTAATTGTTCCCGAAAGCATGACAGGAATTTCTATTTTTCTCTCTTCTTTTATCTCTTCTATCGCAAATAAAGCAGCTTTTGCATTTAAAGTATCGAATACTGTTTCTACCAATAATAAATCTACACCACCATCTAACAGGGCTTCAGTTTGCTGCTTGTATGCTATTCTTAATTCATCAAAAGTTACTGCTCTGTAACCTGGATCATTAACATCTGGAGACATACTTGCTGTTCTGTTGGTGGGACCAATAGAGCCTGCGACAAAACGAGGTTTATGAGGTTCTCTCTCCGTAAATTGATCTGCAACTTCTTTTGCAATTTTTGCAGATTGATAATTTAGTTCATACACCAAATCTTCCATTTGATAATCTGCCATTGCAATTGTAGTACCGGAAAAGGTATTGGTTTCTATGATATCTGCACCTGCTTCAAAATACTTACCATGAATTGTTTTAATTGCCTCTGGCTGAGTAATTGACAACAAGTCGTTATTTCCTTGCAAAGGTGTTGGGTAATTCTTAAAACGTTCTCCTCTAAAGTCTTCTTCCGTAAATTTATATGCTTGTAGCATAGTACCCATTGCACCATCTAAAATTAAGATTCGTTTTTGTAAGGCTCTATTTATGTTTGACATTTTTTGATGTTTTTATCAATATGTCATCAGGAAAAGTGAAGTTTTCTCTGTTATCTGTCAGATATAATCTGTAGAATGTAGCACCTTCTATTTCTCAATGAAATGGGTTGCCAAGGCTTCATCGGGTCTAATCCCTCTACCTTTCATGATAACGGTATCAATACGTTTATGAACTAAGCTACAAATAAAAGAAATATATTTTTATTTATAGACTGAATTTGTAAAATCTATTCTTTATTAAATAATGTTGATGATAAATATCTATCTCCTCTATCACAAACGATTGCAACTATAACTCCTTTATCTATTTTTTCTGCTACCTTTAAAGCACTTGCTAATATACCTCCACTACTCATACCCGCAAAAATCCCCTCTTCTTCAGCCAATCGTTGGGTCATTACTTTCGCTTCTATTGCACTTACTTCCATAATCTCATCTATCTTTTTTCTATTAAATATAGCCGGAATGTAATCTCCCTCCCATTTCCTAATACCAGCTATTTTAGATTCACCATTTGGTTGTACACCAACAATAGTAATATCTTTATTTTGCTCTTTTAAATAATCTGAAACTCCCATAATGGTTCCTGTAGTGCCCATTGCTGCCACAAAATGGGTGATTTCTCCCTCAGTATCTCTCCATATTTCAGGACCTGTAGTTTTATAATGGGCTTTAGAATTATCCGTATTGTCAAATTGATTTAATCGAAAATATCCTTTTTTATATTTTAATTTCAAAGCATAATCCCGAGAACCTTCCATTCCCAATTCTTTGGGAGTTAAAATAACTTCTGCCCCATATGAGCGCATCGTTTTTATTCTTTCTTCAGTAGAATTTTCCGGTAAAACCAAAACCATGTTTACACCCAAGACTTTCGCCATTAAAGCCAATGCAATGCCTGTGTTTCCACTTGTTGCTTCTACTAAAGTATCTCCTTTTCTAATATTTTTTCTCTTAATAGCTTCAGAAATCATATTGTAAGCAGCTCTATCCTTTACACTTCCGCCAGGGTTGTTCCCTTCTAGTTTAAGCAATAAGTTAACTCCTTTTTTTTGTAAAATATTTTGAACTTCCACCAAAGGAGTATTTCCTACAAAATCTATAATACTCTTAGTTTTCATATTTCTAATTTATTTTTTGAAAAATATTATTTTCTGACTGTACACTTACGATCGAATTTTCTGGAACCGATTCTGTAATGCATACATTGGCACCTATGATAGAATTTTCACCTATAACAACATCACCTCCTAAAATAGTTGCATTCGCATAAATAACAACGCCACTTTGTATTGTTGGGTGTCTTTTTGTTGATGCTAAACTCTTTTTTACTTGAATTCCTCCTAAAGTTACTCCTTGAAAAATCTGAACATTATCCTTAATCTGTGTTGTTTCGCCAATCACAATTCCTGTCGCGTGATCTATAAAAAATGAATCTCCTATTTCTGCTCCGGGATGAATATCTGTACCCGTGAGACTATGCGCAAACTCACTCATCATTCTGGGTAAAACAGGAACTTCTAATTTTAGCAATTGATGACTTAAACGATGTACAGCAATTGCATAAAAACCGGGATACGATAAATAAACTTCTTTTAAACTTTTAGCAGCAGGATCGTTTTTTTCAGCAGCAATAGCATCTAAATCTAGTTTTTGTCTAATCTCTCCAAAAAACTTTTTAAAACTACTCCATAAATAATCTCCGTCTTCAACAGATAGCCTTTCTAAAATATTTAAAAACTGAGTTTCAGTCGCTAAACCACTTTTAGACAAATGAGTAACATCAAACAAATTATTAATTAGTTGTTTGGTAAAATTACCTACAGCATCTCTAAGACACATACTGTAATTTTTAAATGCTACTATCTGTTCTTTTTCTCTCATTTTAACCCTTACGATTCTGGTGCTAGCTCTACCTCTAGCCCTTCCATTTCTGGAGTCATTTGTATTTGACAGCCCAACCTACTGTTGTCTTCCACATTAAATGCTTCTGCTAACATAGCATCTTCGTCATCTGTCATTTCTGGCAATTTATTATCTGATTTTACATAGCATTGACAAGAAGCACACATTGCCATTCCTCCACAAATCCCGATAGTACCCTCTTCTGCTAATTCGTATGAACGAACGACTTCCATAAGATTCATTGCCATATCTGTAGGCGCAACAACTTCATGAGTTATACCGTTTCTATCTGTTATTTTTATGTTGATGTCTTGCATCTATTTTCTTATTAATTATTGATGTTCTTTACCAAGTTATGCAAACCTAATAAAAATTTACTATTGAATCGCTTTTACAACTGCTTTTGGTGATTCCTTTTTTGTCCCATCAAACCCCTCTACTCCACCAACGGTAGTATATTTCATTACATATTTTTTATCTGGAAAAATTCTTTTGTAAGCGCTTTGACACATTAACGTAGCTTCATGAAAACCACAAAGAATTAATTTTAACTTTCCTGGATACGTATTAACATCACCAATTGCATAAATCCCCGGGATATTTGTTTGATAATCTAAGGCGTTATTTACCTTAATTGCATTTTTCTCAATTTCTAATCCCCAATTCGCAATTGGACCTAATTTAGGAGATAATCCAAATAAAGGAATAAAGTGATCTGTATCGACAACAAATGTATCTTCACCTTTTTTCTTTACAGCAACACCTTTAACTTTATCAGTACCAATAATTTCTTTTACCTCTGCGGGAGTAATCAATCTAATTTTACCTAAATCCTTTAATTCTTGTACTTTTTCAACTGAATCTAGAGCTCCTCTAAATTCGTTTCTTCTGTGAATTAATGTTACTTCAGAAGCAACATCAGATAAGAAAATAGCCCAATCTAAAGCCGAATCTCCTCCTCCAGAAATTACAACTCTTTTATCTCTATAAAATTCTGGCTCTTTAATAATATACTCAACACCGTTGTCCTCAAAATCAGCAATATCAGGAATTAATGGTTTTCTTGGTTCAAAAGAACCTAACCCCCCCGCAATTGCAACAATTTTAGCATGATGTTTTGTTCCTTTATTAGTTGTGACTATAAAAGTCCCGTCTTCATGCTTATCAATCGTTTCTGCTCTTTCTCCTAGCGTAAAACCTGGTTTAAATTGCTTTGTTTGCTCAATTAATTTATGTGTCAAATCTCCTGCTAAAATTTCTGGATATGCCGGAATATCATAAATTGGTTTCTTGGGATAAATCTCAGAACATTGTCCTCCTGGTTGTGGTAAAGCATCAATTAAGTGACATTTTAATTTTAATAAGCCTGCTTCGAAAATAGCAAACAAACCAGTTGGCCCCGCTCCTATAATTAGTATATCTGTTTTAATCATTTTAAGATTCTTTTTTCTCTATTAATCCTTTCGTAAACTCGTTTAGCGTTTCCACTTTTTCTTCGAAATCTCCTTTTATTGTTTTTCTAAACTCGTTTAAATTCTTTACTAAATCATCTACGTTTCCTGGAATAACATCCTCAAAAAACTGACGTAACCTTTTTGCTGTTGTTGGTGATTTTCCGTTGGTGGAAATAGCCACTTTTACATTTCCTTTGGTCACAATACCTCCCATGTAAAAATCGCAAAATGGTGGATTATCTGCTACATTAACCAAAATACTTCGTTTTCTGCAATGTTTATAAACGGCTTCATTTACTTTTGGAACCTCTGTTGTTGCAATTACAATATGTTTTCCTTTTAAGTAACGCTTGTTATATTTTTTATTAATCAATTTCACATTTCCTGTTTTAGCTAAGGTTGTTGTTCCTTTTCTAAACATCGGCGAAACTATTGTTACATTTGCATCTGGACTTGATTTTAACAAAAATGTTAATTTTTCCTCTGCTACAAAACCACCTCCAACAATTAATACTTGTAGATTTTTTACTTTTAAAAAAATAGGATATAAATTATTTCTTTCCATAAAATTATCAGCTTAACACATTTGCATATTGCTGCTTTATATCTAAAATTGTTTGACGATGTTTTACAACTTCTCCGAATACAATAATGGCAGGATTTTTCAAATCTCTTACTTTAACAATATTTTCTATAGTATCTACAGTTCCAATCCCTAATTTTTCTTGCGCTGTAGTTCCTCTTTGAATAATTGCTACGGGTAATTTATTTTTACTTTCTGCTTGAAACAGCCTGACAATTTGAGGTAATTTACTCATACCCATTAAAATAACTACAGTTGCATTTGACTTTGCGGCCAACTTAATATCATTAGATATTTTATGCTCTTTTGTAGTTCCTGTAATTACCCAAAAACTCTCCGCGCTGCCGCGTTTTGTTAATGGTATATTTTGATAAGCTGCTACCGCTAGTGATGATGAAATTCCGGGAACAACATCAACTTCTAAACCAAAACCAGCAGCATATTCCATTTCTTCTGCACCTCTTCCAAAAATAAATGGATCCCCACCTTTTAGTCGAACAACATGGCCATTGGATTTTGCACGAATTACAATTAATTCATTAATTTGCTCTTGTTGATACTTATAGCAACCTCTTCTTTTTCCTACAAAAACTTTTTCTGCATCTGGGTTTATATAATTTAATAACTCTTCATTTACCAGAGCATCGTACAAAACTACATCAGCTGTTTTTAAAACTTTAATAGCTTTTACTGTTATTAAATCTACATCTCCGGGTCCAGCACCTACAACTGTTAATTTTGGTGTTTTAAAATTCATTTTTTGTTCTTTAACGCTATTTTACCGAAGTTTCTATTTCTCTGTAAGTTCTTACTTTTTGTAAAAACCTAATTGCATCGCTAATATATTTTTTAGCAAATTCTACTGTTGGTTCAAATTTATTGATTTGATAAATCAACGTGGAGAAAGAAGTACATAAATCTATTTTTCCTGATGAAATAAACTCTTCATCGAATTGAGAAATAATACTTGCATGTGTATTTGTTTTCTTTTCTGCTGCCAATAAAGATGCTTTTGCTGAATTAACAATAGATTGATACGCATAATAAATTGCACCTGAATACAAACCGTTTTGAAAAGCTTCATTTGCACTTTCAATTTTTTCATCACTTTCTAAAAACAAAGTGGCAATTAAATCGATAACAACACCGGCACATTCTCCCACACCTATTGCTTTTAAATATTTCTTTTCCTCACCCCAATCAATAAAGTCTTCCTGAGTTAAATTAGATACATCTTGCAAGTCATTTAACAAATCGTAAAAATATTTACCTCCTTTTTCTTTATAATAGGATACAAATTTTTGTCCGTTTCCGTTCTCTTCATAATCATTAAAAACTCTTCGCAAAGCTTCGGGACCTCTTTTGCTCGGCACTTTTACTACTTTATCCGCAAAAACCCCGCTTCCGTCTCCTAAATTGCCTCCACCCAATAAAACTTGTAATGCTGGTGCAACTAATTTATCTGGAGTCTTTACAGTCATCCCTTGAAAACCAATATTTGCCATATTATGCTGCCCACAAGCATTCATACAACCACTAATTTTTATAACTAAATCCTCATTTTTTAGATACTGAGGATATTCTGCAGCAATCACTTTTTCTAATTCTTTTGCGATTCCTGTGCTACTTGAAATTCCTAAATTACATGTATCAGTACCAGGACAAGCTGTTATATCTGCCGCTTTATTATAACCGACCTCTACAAATTCTAATTTCTTTAATTCTGAATAGAAAAGTGGCAACAAATCTTTTTTAACAAAAGGAATAACTATATTTTGACGCAATGTCAATCTAATTTCACCTGCTGCATAAGTCTCGACTAAATCTGCAAGCAACCTTGCCTTGTCTGTATAAAAATCACCCAATAAAACTTTAATACCAATTGCATAATATCCTTTTTGTTTTTGAGGAATTAAATTGGTTGATTTCCACAAATCAAAAGCAGCTTGATCTTTAATATTTACCTCTGGAGCCTTAATTTTTACTGGTTTTGATACTACATAAGACTCGGCATCAATAGCAATCGTTTTAAATTCAATTGCCTTTTGTTCTTGTTCAATTAAGTTTCTAAAGGCGTCTAAACCTATATCCTTTAGTAAAAACTTCATTCTCGCTTTGGCTCTACTTTTTCGCTCTCCAAAACGATCAAAAACTCTTAAAACACCTTCCATTAAAGGAATAATTTTATCTGAAGGTAAAAACTCAAACAAAGTTTCCGCGTGTCTAGGTTGAGAACCTAATCCTCCTGCAACCATTACTTTAAAACCTCTAACTCCGTTTTTAATTTTAGCAATATATCCTAAATCATGTAAATATGATAAACCAGTATCCTCGTCTGTAGAAGAAAAAGAAACTTTGAATTTACGTCCCATTTCCTGACAAATTGGGTTGCGTAGAAAGAATTTATACAATGCATCCGCATAAGGAGAAACATCAAAAGGCTCATCAATATCTATCCCAGCAGTTTCAGATGCAGTAACATTTCTTACAACATTACCACAAGCTTCTCTCAAAGTAACATCATCACGTTCCAATTTTGCCCATAATTCTGGGGTTCTTTCTAAATCTACATGATGAATTTGAATATCTTGACGCGTAGTAATATGTAACCGTCCTCTTGAATACTCGTCTGAAACTTCAGATATTCTTCGTAATTGATTACTCATTACTTTACCATAGGGAAGTTTGATACGAATCATTTGTACGCCTTTTTGGCGCTGACCATAAACCCCTCTCGCTAAACGTAAACTTCTAAATTTTTCTTCATCTATTTGTAGATTATTGAACGCAGCAATCTTATCTGCTAATTCAACAATATCTTTTTCCACAATTGGATTTTCTATCTCTGTTCTAAAGCTTTGCATGGTCTAATATTGATGATTGGTTTGTTGCTCGGTTTATTTAATAAAACCTACTCCTACTGTGTTGTTTGTTTTTGGATTGATTAAAATAAAAGATCCGTTAGATTTATTGTCGCTGTAAGAATCGACTAGTAAAGGCTTACTTAATTTTAATTGTATGTCTCCAATTTGGTTTAAAACTAATTCTGAGGGATTTTCTTCAATTCCAGAAAAATCAGTACTAATAATACTTGATAACTTAGTAATTTTTGCTTGCGCATCATTTATACCATGCTTGATATAATATTTTTGTGATACTTGTAAAGGTTCTTTATCCATCCAACATAGAGTTGCATTTAATTCTTTTGCAATTCTCGGTTCTTCATTCTGTTTCACCAACATATCACCTCTACTTACATTGACATTATCTTCTAAAGTAACCGCAACAGAACTACCTCTTTTTGCAGTTTTAAATTCTTTATTAAAGAAATTAATGCTCTTAATTTTGGATTTTGTTTGGGAAGGTAAAACAGCAATTTCATCTCCAACAGATAAATCTCCTCCATAAATTTTACCTGCATAACCCCTAAAATCATGATATTCATCGGTTTTGGGTCTGATCACTGTCTGAACAGGAAAACGAATTTGAGAAGCGTCATTAATATCTTCTGCATCTAATTTTTCAAGGTGACACATTAATGTATTGCCACTATACCAGGGTGTATTTAAAGACTTATTTACAACATTATCTCCTTGTAAAGCAGAGATTGGAATAAATGTTAAGTTCTGCCTTTTGTAATCACTTTTACTCGCTATGTATTCAATCTCTGCTTTTATCGCATTGTATTTTTCTTGAGAAAAGTTGACTAAATCCATTTTATTTATTGCAATTACAACATCTTTAATTCTTAACAAATTATTGATAAAAAAATGTCTGTAAGTTTGTTCTATAACACCGTTCCTTGCATCGATTAACACAATAGAAACTTGAGCTGTTGAAGCACCCGTTACCATGTTTCTCGTATACTCAATATGACCTGGAGTGTCTGCAATAATGAAACTTTTAGATGGAGTTGAAAAATAAATGTGCGCTACATCAATTGTAATTCCCTGTTCTCGTTCTGCAACCAAGCCATCAGTTGCTAGAGAAAAATCTAAATAGTCAAAACCACGCTGACTACTTTTTTGTTCGATTGCTTCCAGTTTGTCATCAGTCAATGACTTTGTATCATATAAAATACGACCAATTAAAGTACTCTTACCATCATCTACACTTCCTGCTGTTGCTATTTTTAAAACTTTCATTTTGGCTTCTTTTTGTTTATTTTATTTTAAAAATACCCTTGTTGTTTTCTTTTTTCCATTGCAGCTTCAGAGCGCTTATCATCAATTCTTGCTCCTCTTTCTGAAATTGAAGAATCTCTAATCTCTTCAACCACCTTTGCAATATTTACTGCATCAGATAATACCGCTGCTGTACAACTCATGTCTCCTACAGTTCTAAATCGAACCATTTTTTCTTGTATTTCCTCCTCTTTATCTCTGAAAACTACTGAATCATCTGCAGACCAAATCATACCGTCTCTAAGGAATATTTTCCTTTTATGTGCAAAATAGATGGAAGGAATTTCGATATTTTCTTGTTCTATGTAGGACCACACATCGAGTTCTGTCCAATTTGAAATTGGAAAAACGCGTACATTTTGACCTAAATCAATACGGCCGTTTAACATATCAAATACTTCTGGTCGTTGGTTTTTTTCATCCCATTGGCCAAAATCATCTCTTACAGAAAAAATTCTTTCTTTAGCTCTCGCTTTTTCTTCATCTCTTCTAGCGCCTCCAATACAAGCATCAAAACCAAACTCTTCAATAGCATCTAATAAAGTTTCAGTTTGTAGCATATTTCTACTTGCATATCTTCCCGTTTCTTCTTTTACACGACCACTATCAATATTATCTTGGACATTTCTTATAATTAACTCCACACCTAATTCTTTGGCTAAACGATCCCTAAATTCAATAGTTTCAGGAAAATTATGCCCAGTATCAATATGCATTAAAGGAAAAGGAATTTTTGCAGGGTAAAATGCTTTTTGTGCCAAGCGCACTAAAGTTATACTGTCTTTTCCTCCTGAAAACAATAACACAGGTTTTTCAAATTGTGCTAACACTTCTCTAAAAATATAAATTGCTTCACTTTCTAAAGCGTCTACTTGTAATATTTTTTGACTCATAATTAACTATATATCTTTTAGATATGTAATCCACATTCACGATTACTTTCTACTTTTGTTGGGTCGAAATATGAAAACTCATTTGGTAATTTTCTTTCTATTAAATAACTATCTAACTCTTTATCTGTCCAGTGATAAAATGGACTTACCTTTATAATTCCATCTTTGCTCTGAGAAACTATCCCAATACTATTTCTAAATGCCGTCTGACCTTTTCTTAAGTTTGTAAACCAAACATCCGGCTGATGCTCTTTCATCGCTCTTGCAAATGGTTCTAGCTTTACTTGTTCTGTAAAAAGCACGTGTTTAGGATCCTCTACGGAAGGAATTCCTAAAACCACATTTCTATGAGCAGCTGTTTGTTTCGGTGTGTATAGATGAATATTTAAATTCAGTTTTTTAATAATATCCTCTGCGTGTTTATATGTTTGAACAGTGTTATATCCTGTATCACACCAGATTACTTTAATATCTTTTTGAACATCAGTAACCGCTTTTAAAATTGCCACTTCGTAAGGCCTAAAGTTGGTTGTAATTACTGGGCTTTTCGCTAGACTTGCAGCCCAATTAATAATCTCTAAAGGACTTTTACCTTGTAAATCCCTATTTATTTGTCCTAAGTTTAAGCTCATTACTTTCCCCATTTTATTCTGTTCCATATTCTCTCATGAAAAAAATATAAAACTAATTTTGTTAAAAAATCTACTGTAGCAATTGATGCTGCAAGTGTAAATTTACCTGTTGCATAATAAGAAACTAGTAAAGTATCCATCGTCCCAACAACTCTCCAGCTTAATGCTTTCAATACACTTCGCAAAGGTCTTTCAGAACTGCTATCACTTTCAAATCCTTTACTTTGTACTTTTTTACTGAAAATTACTTGGTCTAAAATCATAAAAAATTAATTCAAACAGATATCCTATTAAATCAGTAGGGTATGCAAACATAATATATTTTCAGATAATTCAGTACGATAAAAAAGTAAAAATTACACAAACCCTATAGATTTAGTAGATTAATAAAAAAAGACAATAAAAATGAGAATACTAGATTACTACAAGGTTTTAGTAATAAAAAATAACATTAAAATATGAAGAAACTTTTAGCAATTACACAAATCAGCCAAACTACTATTTCTAAAAATTTTTAAAGAACTATCTCTTAATTGAATCATTAATTTATGCACAGCGCATGTGTTCTCCTCAGGACAATCATCACATTTTTCATAAAAATTTAAACTCACACAAGGAACCATAGAAATGGGACCTTCTAAAATTCTCATCACTGCAGTCATTTGAATTTGATTAGGTTCTTTTATGAGATAGTAACCACCACCTTTTCCTTTTTTTGATCCTAACAAACCATTTTTACGAAGTGTTAATAAAATACTTTCTAAAAATTTTAAAGAAATATTTTCGCTCTCAGATATTGTCGCAATAGAGACAGGATTTTTATTCTCTTGCCTTGCTAAATATGTGAGTGCTTTAATACCGTATTTTGTTTTCTTTGAAAGCATAGCACTAAATTACACAATTAAATGAAATTAGTATTACAAAACAGTGTGATAAACTTTTTTAATGAAAATAAAAAAATTACAAATCTAGAATTATGGTATTATGTTTTGACTAATTTTATCACAACTCCAAAGCTTGCTGAATGTCAGCGATAATATCTTCTACATGCTCTAATCCAACAGATATTCTGACCAAACCATTTGTAATACCAACCTCTAAACGATCTTCTATAGACAATCTGCCATGGGTAGTGGATGAAGGGTGAGATACAATTGTTCTGGTATCTCCGAGATTTGCAGATAATGAACACATTTGAATTTTATCCAAAAAAGCGACTCCTGCTTCAAGTCCTCCTTTAATTTCGAAAGCAACTATATTTCCACCTAATTTCATCTGAGTCTTAGCAACCTCATATTGAGGATGCGTTTTTAAAAATGGGTATTTTACAAATTTTACATTTTTATTTCCCTCTAGAAAAGTTGCAACCTTTAAAGCATTTTCACAATGTTTTTCTACTCTTACAGATAAGGTTTCTAAACTTTTAGACAACACCCATGCATTAAAAGGAGACATTGCTGGACCTGTATTTCTCGCAAACAAATAGATTTCTCTTAATAATTTTTTGTTGCCTACAGTAACTCCACCTAAAACCCTACCCTGCCCGTCAATTAATTTTGTAGCAGAGTGAATTACTAAATCTGCACCAAATTTTATCGGTTGCTGTATATAAGGAGTTGCAAAACAATTATCAACAATAAAAATAAGATTAGATTTTTTTGCAATATTTCCAATCAATTCTAAATCTAAAATATCTAAACCGGGGTTTGTTGGCGTTTCAATATAGAGAATCTTTGTATTTTCTTTGATTAATCCCTCTATTAAATCCACTTCATCCACCTTAAAATAAGAAGTCTCAATATTCCATTTTGGTAAATAGTTATTAAACATCCCATGTGTTGAGCCGAATACAGATCTACATGAAACAATATGATCTCCAGCATTTAATAACGCTGCAAATGATGAAAAAATAGCCGCCATTCCAGTTGCAAAAGCATAACCAGCTTCTGCACCCTCCATGGCAACAATTTTATCTACAAATTCGGTTGTATTTGGGTTTGTAAATCGACTATAAAGATTACGCTCCTTTTCCTCTGCAAAGGATAAACGCATCTCTTCTGCATCATCAAAAACAAAACTCGATGTCAAGTATAATGGTGTCGAATGTTCTGAAAATTGAGAGCGTTCCGTTTGATTTCTAATTGCTTCAGTTTCGAAGTGTCTACTCATATCATAAATTTTGGTATTAGTCTACACCAGAGTGCAATTACTAATAACCTTTAATGTTTAGTTGTTATGTTTTGCTAATCTTAAAATATCTCCAAAAACTCCCCTTGCAGTAACGCTTGCACCAGCTCCTGCACCTTGGATTACAATTGGTTGCCCTCCATAAGATTCCGTGTAAATTTCAAATATTGCATCAGATCCCTTTAACGAACCTAAAGGTGTAGTTTTGGGTGTAGAAACTAATTTTACTTCTAATTTTCCTTTATTTTTTGATAAATCTCCACTTAACTCACCGATATACCGCAAAACTTGATTTGGTTTTTGACTATCTTTTAGATTTTGATATTCAACGTTTAATAATTCTAAACTACCCAGAAACTCATCCGCAGAGCCATCTCTTAAATGTTCTGGAATTAGATTTTTTATTTCAACTTCTGATAATTCATTTTCTAAATCTAATTCTCTCGCTAAAATTAACAGCTTTCTAGCAACATCATTTCCCCCTAAATCTTCACGTGGATCTGGTTCAGTAAAACCTTTATCAATTGCATCTTGTAATATTTTTGAAAAAGAACCATTTTCAGTAGAAAAAGTATTAAAAATATAACTTAAACTCCCTGAAAAAACACCTCTAATTTTAGTGATATTTTCTCCAGACTCATGCAAAAGACGAATCGTATCAATTAAAGGCAATCCTGCACCCACATTTGTTTCATACAGATACTGCTTTTTATACTCTTTTAACTTTGATCTTACTTCTTTGTAAAAATCAAATGATAAAGTATTTGCTATTTTATTACAAGAAACTAAATCGAAACCTGCCTCTATTAAAGGGATGTAATTAGATACAAAATTGACACTTGCCGTATTATCAACAGCAATTAAGTTTTCAAAATGATGTTCGTTTGCGAATGTAATAACATCGTCTATAGAAACATTATCATCTCCTTTTTCTAAAAGATCTTCTTTCCAGTTTTTGGAAACTCCATCCTTATTTAGTAATACTTTTTTTGAATTTGCTACAGCAAAAACATTTAATTGAAGCTTTCTTCTTTCTAAAATTGATTGCGTGTTATCAATTATTTGATCAATTAAAGCTCCGCCAACTAATCCTTTACCAAAAATAGCAATATTTATTTTTTTTGTAATCCCAAAAACTTGACCATGAATTACATTAACAGCTTTGTGCAATTGATCTTTTTTAACCACCAAACTCACATTTTTTCCAGTAACAGTATTATTGAATAAAACAGGTACAATTTGGTTTTCAATCAGTGCATTATATGGATGATGAAACTCACTTAAATCTTGACCGATAATAGAAATAATAGCAACATTATTTACAATTGAAATCTGATTAACATCTTGTGAATAAAAATCGTTTTCAAATTCTTTTTCAAGAGCAACAACTGCTTCTTGTGCTTTATCCGCATCAATAATTAACCCAATTCCTCTCTCCGAAGAACCTTGAGATATAATACTAATACTAATATTTCGATCACTTAAGGTTTTAAAAATACGAGCATCGATACCAACTTTACCTAACAAACCTCTACCCTCAAAATTTAATAACGCAACGTTATCAATCGTAGAAATAGATTTAATTCCTTTTGTGGATGACTCTGCTGTTATTAAAGTTCCTTTATCTTCTTTATTAAACGTGTTTAAAATTCGAAGATTTATATTTTTCTCTAATAAAGGTATAATAGTTTTTGCATGTAAAATAGTCGCTCCAAAATTAGCTAATTCATTTGCCTCTGAGAATGATAGTTGTTCAATCTTTTTAGCATCAGCAACTAAATCTGGATTCGCAGTAAAAATACCACTAACATGCGTGTAATTCTGCAACTCATCAGCATCTAAATAGTTAGCTATTAAAGCAGCTGTATAATTACTACCATTTCTACCTAAAGTAGTTGTTATTCCTTTTTTATTTGATGCAATAAATCCAGAAACAATATTGATAGTATTTTTACTTTTCTTAAAAAAACTAACTACATTTTCTCTTGAAATAGCAGTTATCGGTTGTGCATTTCCAAAATTTTCATCTGTAATAATTAAAAATCTAGAATCTACTGCGTTTGCTGAAATATTTCTTTTCTTTAATAAACTTGCGACTATTTTTATAGACATCAATTCACCTTGAGCCAAAACTTCGTCTTTTATTTTTTTACTATAATCGCCTAATAAAGAAACACCTTCAAAAATAGTTTCTAACTTAGAGAGCTCCTCAGAAAAATCTACTATACATTTAGGTTTTAATTGATATTCTTTAAACTTTTCAAATGCTAAACTATAGTCTTTTTTTGACACCGCTTTTTCTAAAATAGCTTCTAGTTCGTTTGTTGCATCTCCTCTAGCAGATGTAACAACTGTAATTTGTTCTCCGTCTTTATATTTGCCTGCAATAATTTCAATCGCATTTTCCAATCCTATTCCATTGGACAAAGATTTCCCTCCAAACTTTAAAACTTTCATCTTATTTTCTTTGTAATCTTTATTAAAAATAGGTTCAATAATTTTCTGTAATTGATCATATTCCATCAAAAAAGCATCATGACCATGAACCGAATTTATTTCATAATAAGTGACATTATCTTTTGTTAAGGCCAACTTCTTGTGTGTTTCTCTATTTTCTTCTGCAGTAAAAAATAAATCAGAATCAACACCAATAATGTGAATATTAGCCTCAATTTTATCTAAATTTTGAATATTCTTTTTACCACCAATAGTAACATCAATCGTCTTTAATAATTGATTCATTAATTTGTAAGACGATAATTGATAGCGTTCTTGCAAAGATTTCCCGTGATGCAACAACCAACTTTCAACATCAAAAATATCTGAATCGTCTTTTTTAGATCGACGAAAGCGCTCTTTAAAAGATTCTGGCGTTCTATAACACAACATAGCGTGCATGCGAGCATCATGAACTGGATTGCTCGAATTTACCAAAAATTGTTCTTGAATTTGACAATTAGCAATTAACCAATCTGTCGATTTCCAGTCGGTTGCAATTGGTAAAAAATGTTTTGTAATTTTATTATTTAAAACGACCATCTCCCAAGCAATCCCTCCGCCTAAAGAACCCCCAATTAATGCAAATAATTTATTTATTTTTAGTACTGATAAACCCTTTAAAAATATTCTAGCAATATCTCTTGCGATAAAATCTTTGTAATTATCGATTAACAAACCGTCAAAACCATTTCCAGGAATGTTGAATGATAAAATAGTATAAACTTGAGTATTTATGGCTTTTTTATCACCAACAACATCTTGCCACCAACCTTCTTTACCCGCAACACTGCTATTTCCGGTTAAAGCATGATTGATTAAAACAACAGGAGCTGTACCTAATTTTTTTCCAAAAACTTGATAACTCAAATTAATTTCAGGAATTAAAATACTAGCTTCTGTTGTAAAATTTTTTACCTTGATATGTCTTAACAAATCTTTCAACTCTTATTTTTATTTGTCTGATAGAGCACTGCTCAGAGCTTCATACAAAATAAAACCCTCTAGTTTAACATGTTATAAAGCGATACACTTATTAAATTTCTGAAAAAGCTGCTTTTAAATCTTCCTTTAAATCTTCTAAATCTTCAATACCAACAGATAATCTAATTAAATCTTGACTAACACCTGCACTCGCCTGCTCTTTTTCATCTAACTGTTGATGCGTTGTACTTGCTGGATGAATTATTAATGACTTTGTATCACCAATATTCGCTAGTAAAGAGAATATTTTTGTTGTATTTGCAACTATTTTTGCTGCTTCAAAACCTCCCTTTACTCCAAAAGTTATCAATCCACTTTGTCCTTTAGGTAAATATTTTTTTGCTAAAACATTGTATTTATTACTTTTTAAACCAGGATAATTTACCCAAACTACCTCATCTTGAGCTTCTAACCAAGTAGCTAATGCCAAAGCATTTTCAGAATGTTGTTTAATTCTTACGGGTAAAGTCTCTAAACCTTGAATAATATTAAACGCATTGGTAGGACTTAACGCACCGCCAAAATCTCTTAATCCTTCTAAAATTAATTTAAATGTAAACGCTGCTGCACCCAGTGCATCATGATATTGTAAACCATGGTAACCTGCAGAAGGCTCTGTAAATTCAGGGAATTTTCCGTTTGCCCAATTAAAAGTTCCAGCATCAACAATTGCACCACCTAAAGAAGTTCCTTGTCCTCCAATATATTTTGTCAATGAATGTATAACAATATCTGCTCCATGTTTTATTGGATTCAATAAAACCGGTGTTGCAACAGTATTATCAACAATAAAAGGAACACCTGCTTCTTTGGATTGCTCTGATATAGCTTCTAAATCTAAAACATCTAGTTTAGGGTTCCCTAGAGATTCTACAAAAAATGCTCTTGTGTTTTCCTTAACTGCAGCTGCAAAATTATTAGGATCTGATGCATCAACAAACGTAGTTGTAATTCCGAATCTTGGCAAAGTAACGCTTAATAAGTTGTAAGTACCACCATATAAACTACTAGAAGCCACAATATGATCTCCGGCTTTTAATAACGTTAATAGACCTGTTGAAATTGCTGCTGTTCCAGAAGCAAAAACTACAGCTCCAATTCCTCCTTCTATTGCCGCTAAACGATCTTGCAATATTTGATTTGTCGGGTTATTTAAACGCGTGTAAATAAAACCTAATTCTTTTAATGAGAAAAGGTTTGCTGCATGTTCTGAATCATTAAAAACATATGATGATGTTTGATAAATAGGAACTGCCCTTGTACCTCCGGTTTGTTTTACGTCATGCCCTGCATGTAATGCGCTTGTTGCTAAATTTTGTGTAGCCATTTTTCTGTTATTTTTTTGAGTTAATAAATGATTAAAACAAAAGTTTAATGCATCAACTTAATTGATGTACTTACTAGAAAAACGTTATTAAGAATTGTACAAAGACACGAACGTGTCTTTGCTTTGGGTTATCTATCCAATTTCTGATAAATGAATCTGAAATTAAGTAGAATTTAGCACCTTCTTTTCCTCACGAAAAGGGTTGCTAAGGCTTCAATGGGTCTAATCCCTCCACCTTTCTTGATAACATTTCAATAAGTTATTGAACTTTGTGAATGCAAATATATGTTCTTAAAAATTTAATATCCAAATAAAAATAAATTTATTTTTCAAAAAATAGTAATATCTCATTAAAACCAAACCTTTTCTGATTATTACTTAAATTTCAAATACTCAACTTTGGTTTATTAATGATACCATAATGAAATATTATTAATAAAAGTCTTGTTATTTAGATTTATAATGTAAATTTGCATACGATTTTAGAGGAAAAATTTGAACTGATTGCAACCTCTGACGCTGATGTATCAGCCGAAATAAAAAATGCTAAAGCAGTAATTGTCTACTACTTTTAGCAACTAAAGCAATCTATTTTAATTTTTCTTAGTACTCTTTAATTATAGGAGAAAATAGTTTAATGAAACCTAAGTAATTTTTATTTAGGTGGCAATTTATAATATTAAAAGAAAATTTACATGTCGTATTTATTCACATCAGAAAGCGTTTCTGAAGGACACCCAGACAAAGTTGCAGATCAAATTTCAGATGCTTTAATTGATAATTTTTTAGCTTTTGATAAAACTAGTAAAGTTGCTTGCGAAACCCTAGTTACAACTGGTCAAGTATTTTTAGCAGGAGAAGTGAAATCTAAAACTTATTTAGATGTTCAAAAAATTGCTAGAGATGTCATTAATAAAATCGGATACACAAAAAGTGAATATATGTTTGATGGAAATTCTTGTGGGGTTTTATCAGCAATTCATGAACAGTCTCCAGACATTAACCAAGGAGTTGATAGAGAAAAACCAGAAGATCAAGGTGCAGGAGATCAAGGAATGATGTTTGGATACGCCACAGATGAAACTGAAAACTACATGCCGTTGGCTTTAGAACTATCACATAGGTTATTGATTGAATTAGCTGCTTTAAGAAGAGAGAATAATGACATTAATTATTTAAGACCTGATGCTAAAAGCCAAGTGACTATTGAATATTCTGATGATAATGTACCCCAAAAAATTGATGCGATTGTAATAAGCACTCAGCACGATGACTTTGACAAGTCTGATGAAGTAATGTTAGCAAAAATCAAAAAGGATATTGTAGAAATTTTAATACCTAGAGTTGTTGCTAAATTACCAATTCATATTCAAAATTTATTTACGAGTAATATTAAATACCATATTAATCCAACAGGTGTTTTTGTAATTGGAGGCCCTCATGGAGACACCGGTTTAACCGGAAGAAAAATTATTGTCGATACTTATGGTGGAAAAGGTGCTCATGGTGGTGGAGCTTTTTCAGGAAAAGACCCTTCAAAAGTAGACAGATCCGGAGCATATGCAACAAGACACATTGCAAAAAACTTGGTTGCTGCAGGAATTTGTAAAGAAGTTTTAGTTCAGGTTTCTTATGCTATTGGTATTGCAGAACCAACAAGTATTAATATTGAAACTTACGGAACAGCTAAGATAGATTTAACCGATGGAGAGATTAGTAAAATCGTAGAATCTATTTTTGATATGCGCCCTTATTTTATAGAAAAACGACTAAAATTAAGAAGCCCTATTTATTCTGAAACTGCTGCTTATGGCCATATGGGAAAAACTTCTGAATTAAAAGTAGTTACATTTACAAATCCTATGGGGGAGACTGTTTCTGAAGAAGTAGAAACTTTTACTTGGGAAAAATTAGATTACGTAGATAAAATAAAAGAGGCTTTTAATTTGTAAAAAATTCTTTTTCATATCATATAAAAAACTTTAGAATTTAATTTCTAGAGTTTTTTTTTATGATCAATTCTAAAATAAAACAACAAAAATAAAGCGTCGGATTTAAAATTTTGATAAAAAAAAGCAAATCTTGTTTTCTGATTAGAACTTAATTAAGAAGACGTTTGACGAATTTAAAATGGCTTTATATACGACAAACAACTCCTAATCAAGATAAGAATTTTTCAGCTGACAATAACATCAGAAGTTACCATACAACTTTCCGTTTGTCAAATTGTTTTTTCACAAACAAACCTGATAAAGGTATAGAAGAAGGTTATATTTTATACTAATTAATTAATGATAAATAACCACCATCATTAAATATATGAATTAACCCTTTTTCCCCTCCAACACAAATTGCCATTACTTGCTGTGCCATTTTACTTTCATCATCTTTTAATATCCAGTAGACATAATTTTGATATTAGTCATATGACGCACAATCTCCATATATTTAATATTTACAGGCTTCGAAGTTAAAGAAATCCTCGATAGATTAATTATCATTAAACTGATAGCGCGGAAATTATATTCATTTTATTTTTACATATATCATGTTCTTGGACATTTTTAACGAAATCTTCATGCTTTCTAACTTTTTCAGCTAATCCAATCGGGGGAGATTTCTTAAATAATTTGAGAGGTTTTGGTTTAAACCAGTGATTAATTTCTGGACTTCGAGAAGAGGTACAACTTTCTACAACCTCAGAATCAACCATTTCTGAAGACTTAACGACTTTGGAGTCAATATTACGGATAGTAATAATAGAAGAGGACTTATTAAAAAAAGAAACTCCATAATTTTCTAATCCTTTTTTAAGTTGTACAATTTTACAACTCTCTTCGCTAATTCCTGAAATTCGAGGAAAACCATTAATAAGTTTTCCTCCTTCAAAATCAGGATGAACTAATTCTAGTTTTTCAATAGAATTTGGCGAGTAAACTTTAGGCAAGTAAGAAAGCTCATCTTGAAGAGAGCTGGTTTGTAATAGACACATAGCTTTTTTTTTCTAAAATACAAAAAATTATAAACATAACAACAAGTATAAACACCTGTTTTTCAAAAAAAACTTGATTTAAGGACTAATTTAACCAGAGATCTGAAAGAAAACAATATCTAATGACAAGCAATGCACCTAGAAATACACAAAAAATAGTTAATTAATAGATTTCATCAAGACAAAAAAAATCAAATACACATAAAAATCTACTAACTATTAAATAACAACCTCTTAAGATTTAAGTGAACGACAATAATGTTTATAAGTAATATTTATTAAAAAGCTCGGGGTATTTTGCAAAAACCATCAAATATATTTCTAAAATAAAAGAATTTCGCTTTTTTTAAACTACCTATCAACCAAAGAAGAATGTCATAGCAAATAGTTAATAGTACAAGGAGCAATTACAAAACAAAAAAACCTTAGAAATTATTCTAAGGCTTATATCTTGCTCCCCCTATTATTCAAAGTTGCAGCACAACTAAATCTTATGGTGAATTAGGTTTTACTTATTTATATTAAACTATTTAGATAAATTGGGTTCTAAGTATAAAATCACAATAATGAAATTTATTTTAAACTTCTGTACCCTGATACTTATATTGTCTTGTACTAAAGATGAAAACCCTCAGCAAATACAAACCCAAGGATATAATATGCTACTTATTGGCAATAGTTTCTTTTTACCCTATGCACAAAAGTTAGATGAAATGGCAATTAATGCTGGTTTTGTAAGTCATACCAGCATAAGGATTGCCAGAGGTGGTGAAAATGGTTGGGCAATTAATTTTTGGAATGATTCATCGAGTCAAGAACATTTGAATATCAAGGCTGCTTTAGATCAAGGGAACATAGATATTTTCGGAATGACTGCCGGAAGTGATCCTGATGATCGTATTGCAGGACATCGTGCATGGATTCAATATGCTTTACAGAGTAATCCTGATATAAATATTTTCATTTCTATTCCTCAAATTGATTTTCCAGAGACATGGGCTTCACATGCTCAATCTAATGGATTCAATACTATTCAAGAGTATTATGATTATGCAGTAAATAATATTGTGCATGATTCTATGGTAGACCCATTACGTGCTGAATTTCCCAATACCAAAATATTCACCGTCCCCACAGGTTGGGCCTCTTTTGAACTTACACAAATGAAACTTGATAATGAATTGTTAGATAATATCGATTGGTTTGGGCCGGAAGCCACTTCACTCTTCACAGATCAAATGGGACATCAGGGAAATATTATTGTAGAGACTGGAAGTTTGGTTTGGCTGAATAGCATATATAATGTTGATTTAATTACGAATGATTATGAAACGGGTTTTAATACAGACCTTCACGCTATCGCTCAAGAAATAATTGATAATCATGATTCAAATTACAAACAATAAGTTTTCAAGGGTGTTGAAGGGATGTGATATATCGGCAATAAATAAAAAAAACCGTTACACTATAAAAGTATAACGGTTTTATCATTATAAGTTGCTCCCTCTCTAGGACTCGAACCTAGGACCCTCTGATTAACAGTCAGATGCTCTAACCAACTGAGCTAAGAAGGAGTTTGCTTCACTAGAATTGTGATTAGCGAGTGCAAATATATATTTTTTTATGATTCTAGCAAATAATATTTAAAATATGTATTTCACATTCATAAAAAGTGTCTCAAAAAAATAATTATTTAAATATTTAACGGTAAATAATTTTTGGCAAACAAAATTTCACGAACTAAACTTAAAAAAAAGAATGAAAAAAGCACTTACTTTCGTAAGTGCTTTGCTCCCTCTCTAGGACTCGAACCTAGGACCCTCTGATTAACAGTCAGATGCTCTAACCAACTGAGCTAAGAAGGAGTTTGCTTCGCATACATTGCAATTAGCGGATGCAAATATACATTTTTTTCTTGTTTTCGAAAATAATTTCGAAATAAAATGAAAAAAAATTAATACTTAATTTTCATTAAAAAAAATAAGTATTTATGACAAAAATCGTACTTTTGTTCATCTTTATCGCTTAAAAAAAAAGCAGCAATAATAACATGGATAAATTTTCGTTTTTAAACGCAGCACACACAGGCTTTATAGCTGATTTATATGACAAATACTTAGTAAACCCGGATACAGTTGAACCAAGTTGGAGGTCCTTTTTTCAAGGGTATGATTTAGCAAATGAAAATTACTCTTTAAAAGATGTTGATCCCATAGAAATTCCTGAAGAAGTTCATAAAGAATTTTTGGTTGTAGATTTAATTAATGGTTATAGAACTCGCGGACACTTATTCACTGAAACAAACCCAGTAAGAGAAAGAAGACAATATCAACCTAATTTAAGTATCGAAAACTTTGGTTTATCTGAAAGTGATTTAGAAATCGAATTTTCTGCAGGTGAAATTATAGGTTTAGGTAAAACGACGCTCTCTAAAATTATAACAAAATTACAACGCATTTATTGTGATTCTATTGGTGTAGAATACATGTACTTGCGTAATCCTGAAAAATTAAAGTGGTGGCAAGATCGCATTAATAAAAACGATAACCATCCCACATACGCAGGTGAAGCAAAAAAATACATTTTAGGAAAGTTAAACCAAGCTGTAGCTTTTGAAAGCTTTTTACAAACAAAATATGTTGGTCAGAAACGTTTTTCTTTAGAAGGAGGTGAAGCTTTAATTCCAGGTATTAGTGTAATATTAAGAGATGCTGCTGAGAAGTTTGGTGTGAAAGAATGTGTCTTAGGAATGGCACATAGAGGGCGTTTAAATACATTAGTAAACATCTTTAAAAAACCTGTAAG
>JAQXAP010000135.1 GCA_029252865.1 Polaribacter sp. | reverse complement strand
GCTAAGACAGCTTACGAGACACAAAAGAATATTTTTGCTCAAATGAAAAAACAATTAGCAAAATCGAATGTGATTGCACCTTTCTCTGGAGTAATCGATGATGTTTTAAAAGAAGCCGGTACAGTTGTGGCTCCAGGGCAAGGTTCTGAGTTGTTTAGGATTGTAAACTTAGAGAACATGTATATTGAAGCTGAAATTCCAGAAGGTCATATCGTAAATGTTACAAAAGGAAAAACAGTAGAAATATATTTTCCTGTTTTAGACAAAACAGTGCAAGCAAAAATTAGACAAGTAGGTAATTTTATTAATCCAGCTAATAGAGCTTTTAAAATAGAGATTGGAGTTCCAAATAGTTCAGGAGATATAAAACCAAATTTAACGGCAAGACTTAAAATTAATGATTATACAAGCAAAAAAGCAATCTTAATTCCACAAAATATTATTTCTGAGAATGCAAAGGGGCAGCAATATGTTTATTTAGCTTCTGACAAACAAAACAATAAATATGCCATTGCAAAGAAAACAATTATTTCTACAGGGAAAACTCAGGGAGATTTTATTGAGGTTTTAGAAACAATAGCCTCTGGAACTGAAATAATTAGTGAAGGAGCACGAAGCGTTAATGATGGACAAAAAGTAGAAATTAAAAATCAATAAGTTGCTATTATGATAGAAAAACAAAATCAAGTAGATAAAGAATTTGGATTATCTTCATGGGCAATAAATAACAAAACTACCATTTATGTAATGATGGTTTTGATATTCTTTCTTGGTGTTTCATCTTATTTTAATATGCCTAGAGAGAATTTTCCAGAAATTAAAGAAACAAAAATTTATATAAGCTCTGTTTTTCCTGGAAATACTGCGGAAGATATAGAGAAGTTAATTACAGACCCTCTAGAAGAAAAGCTAAAAACAGTAAGTAATGTTGTTGAAATTACATCAACATCACAAGAAGATTACTCAATTGTAATCGTTGAATTTGATGAAAGTATTAGTGTAAATCAAGCGAAGCAAAAAATAAAAGACGAAGTAGACTCTCAAACATCCGGTGAGGATTGGCCAACATTTAATGGCGCAAAAGTAGAACCAAATGTTTTTGAGCTGAGCATGTCTGAAGAAATTCCTATTCTTAATATAAATATTTCTGGAGACTATCCGGTTTACAAATTAAAAGAATTTGGAGAATACCTGCAAGATGAAATTGAGGATTTAACAGAAATAAAGAAAGTAGACATTCGTGGTGCTCAAGATAAAGAAGTTGAAGTAGCAGTAGATATCTACAAAATGATGGCTGCTCAAGTAAGTTTCAATGATATTGCGGGAGCTATTCAAAATGGAAACATGACAATGTCTGCTGGAAATTTAATTACAAGTGGACAAAGACGTACCATCCGAATTTTAGGAGAGATAAACACACCTTTAGAATTAGGTGACTTTGTTGTAAAGTCTGAGAAAGGAAATTCTATTTACTTAAAAGATATAGCAAAAATTTCATTTAAAGACAAAGACAAAACAACTTATGCTAGAGAATTTGGTGAAGAGGTTGTAATGTTAGATGTTAAAAAAAGAGTTGGAAAAAATATGGTTGCAGCTGCAACCCAAATTTATGAAATTGTTGAAAAAGCAAAAACAACTGTTTTTCCTACTAATTTAAAAGTTACAGTTACAAATGATCAATCTACAAAAACTATTGGACAAGTAGATGACTTAGTGAACAATATCATTTTTGGAGTTATTCTAGTAGTGGTTGTTTTAATGTTTTTTCTAGGGTTTAAAAATGCTGTATTCGTGGGATTTGCTATTCCTATGTCTATGTTTATGTCTTTAATGATCTTAAATGCTCTTGGATACACACTAAACACAATGATTCTTTTTGGCCTTATTATGGGGCTAGGTATGTTAGTAGATAACGGGATTGTAGTTGTTGAAAACGTATATCGTCTTATGGACGAAGAAGGCATGAATAAAGTGGAAGCTGCAAAAAAAGGAATTGGTGAGATAGCATTTCCTATAATTATTTCTACAGCCACAACAGTAGCTGCTTTTATCCCTTTAGGTTTATGGCCTGGGGTTATGGGGCAATTTATGATTTTATTACCAATCACCCTGTCCACAGTTTTAGGATCGTCATTATTTGTAGCTATTTTCTTTAATTCTGTTTTAGTCTCTCAATACATGAATATTGAAGATAAAAATATGCCAATTAGACGTATTATTATCATGACAAGTATTATGGCCGTATTAGGATTATTAGTTATTCTTTTTGGAGGAGCTTATAGTGCTCTCGGAACTTTAATACTTTTTACAGCAATAATGCTTTGGGTGTATAGATTATTTTTAAGAAAATGGGCTAACTCATTCCAAAATAAAGCTTTACCTCGTTTAGAAAAATGGTATGAAAGACAATTGAAAAAAGCTCTGTCTGGATGGAAACCTTATGTGCTAGTAGTCGGAACATTTGCTTTATTAATTTTTGCATTTGTGGGTTTTGGTAAATCACTAGAATCTCAAAGAACTAAGGTTGAATTCTTTCCTGATAACAAACCAAATCAGATTATTGTCTATATAGAATATCCTGAAGGTACGGATATTGAAAAAACAAATTTGATTACCAAACAAATTGAGCAAAAAGTGTTTACTGTTTTAAACAGTGCAACTTATATGGATGGTGATCATAATTTTTTAGTAGAAAGCACCGTTTCTCAAGTTGGAGCTGGAGCAGGAAATCCGCAAACGGATGGAGGTTCTTCCGCAGAGATGCCGCACAAAGGAAAAATTACTGCATCCATGCGAGAATTTAAATATCGCCGAAATGAAGATAGTGAAATTTTACGTCAAAAAGTACAAACAGCCTTAGTAGGAATTTACCCTGGCGTTTTAATTTCTGTTGAAAAAGATGCTAATGGCCCACCAGTTGGAGCTCCAATTAATATCGAAATTGAAGGAAACGACTATAAAGAATTGATTGAGACTGCCGAGCAAATGCGAGATTATATCAACACAAAAAGTATAGCCGGTATTGATGAGTTGAAAATTGATGTAAACCGAGATAAACCAGGAATGCAAGTAATTGTAGATCGAAAAAAAGCTGGAGAATTAGGGGTTTCATCTGGTCAGGTAGGGCAACAATTACGTAATTCAATTTTCGGAGCTAAAGCAGGTGTGTATAAAGAAGATGGAGAAGATTATGACATTTATGTTCGCTTCAAAAAAGAAGATCGATACAACACGAGTGCTATTTTTAATCAGAGAATTACATTTAAAGACCAATCATCTGGAAGAACAAAGGAAATACCTGTTTCTTCAATAGCAAAACAAACAAACAGTTCAGGTTTTAGCGCCATAAAACATAAAGACATTAAAAGAGTTGTAACTATTTATTCGGCATTAACGCCAGGTTACACAGATGCCGCAGCAGTAGTTGGACAGATTCAGAGAGAAATGCAAAATTTCGAAAATTTACCAAATGGTATTAAAATCGATTATACCGGGCAAATTGAAGAGCAAAATAAGCAAATGAAGTTCTTAGTTGGCGCATTTTTTACGGGGTTAGCGTTGATATTCTTTATCTTAATATTTCAATTTAACTCTGTATCAAAACCAGGGATTATTATGTTAGCAATCTTCTTAAGTTTTATTGGTGTTTTTGGTGGATTGGTAATCACTGGATCATCATTCGTAATTATGATGACAATGATGGGAATAATATCATTAGCAGGAATTGTTGTGAATAATGGAGTTGTTTTGCTAGATTACGCACAGTTGTTAATTGATAGAAGAAAAATTGAGGACGGTATTGCAGAAGATGCTTATTTGCCTTTAGACAGTTTGTTTGAAAGTATTGTAAAAGCAGGTAGAGCACGTTTACGTCCTGTATTATTAACAGCAATTACCACTATTTTAGGGTTAATCCCTTTAGCAATAGGTTTAAATATAAACTTCTTTTCATTATTTAGCGAGTTCAATCCGCACATCTACTTTGGAGGAGACAACGTTGTATTTTGGGGACCATTAGCTTGGACAGTAATTTACGGTTTACTAATAGCAACATTTTTAACGCTAATCGTAGTTCCAATTCTATTCTTCCTAATTACACAATTTAAAATGTGGTTAAAAAATAAAACTTCTTAAAAAAATAAAGAAGCGTAAAACCTTCTGAATCGTGATATTTTTTTTTGTAAAAAAAGAGATGAAAGTCAAATTTTTTCATCTCTTTTTGTATTTTAGAACCAATGATAAAAAACAAATCCTTTACGGTTGATGAAATAAAACGGAAACTAGAAAATTACTGCGTTTATCAAGATCGATGTCATAAAGAGGTTGAACAAAAAATGAGGGAATACAATTTAATTCCTGAAGTGAAAGAAATGATTCTTTTAAGCTTACTCAAAGATAATTTTCTTAATGAAGAACGTTTTGCTAAAAGTTTTGCTAGAGGAAAATTTAGAATTAAGAGTTGGGGTAAAAATCGTATTTCTAGAGAATTAAAAGCCAGAGATATTTCTGCTTATAATCTTAAAACTGCATTAAAAGAAATCGATGAAGATGAATATCTGAAAACCATTTACAGAATTACAGAGAATAGAAATGACGTAATCTCTGAACCCAATATTTATAAGAGAAAGAAAAAATTAATTGATTTTTTAATACGAAAAGGTTTTGAAAATGACTTAATTTATAAAACCGTTAATGAAGTTGTTTCTTAAGTTATGCTAGGCTTGTTAAGGTAAATAGCTATAGAAAATTAGGTTAGATTTTTACTCTCGCGGAAAATAACAAAATACTGGAAAACAAATATATCCTTGATTATAATAGCATCGTTTTTATTTTTAAAAAACGTAGAATAACCTCCTCTACTAATTTCTATAATTACTTAAAAAGATGGAATCACTTTTTTTCTTTGCTTTTATAACTACCTGAACATCATCATTAGGTATTTCAATAGACAAAACATAGTGCTTAATTTTCCAGATTTTGTCCTTTTTCTCTAAAACCCCAGAGCCTCTGCAAGTTCCCATCCAAGTCGTTAACAACTCATCGAACCAAACAAAGTTTCTAGCATCGTTTAAATAAATATTTCTTTCCAAGGTTTTAAAGCTCCATGCTTTTCCTTTATCAAAATACGGTTTACTAAAGTTTTCAAATTGCTTTTTAGTCCAATTTTCTGTTGCATCGGTTCCTATAAAAACAGAAACGCTGTCCATTTTGCTAAAATAACCTTCATAATTTGCTTCCGAAGCTGCTTTATGCCAATTGTCTAGCAAAGTATTTACGTTGGTTTCTATTATTGAGATTGACTCCGCAGGTAATAATTCTTTTTTTAAGTTACATCCAAAAGCAATAATTATTGTGGCAAAACACATCAAACATTTTTTCATTACTTCTTCTTTATATAATTTTTTTTGTCCATAAATTTTTTCCTCTTTTTAAATTTGATGGATTTTTTTGAAGTAGTATCAATCATTGAGGAATCGATACCTATATAATCTACTTTAACAACTACCGCATCTTCAAAACGCTTTTTAGAATAAACAGTGTTAATTTTTGAATTTACAGAAGAAAAAGCAGCTATTGTTTTATTTATTTGCAAGTTTACTTCTTGAGAGGTAATTGCTGGAATGAGTGTTAAATCTGCCAAACGTAATGTTTCATTATGTAAAACATTTACCCTTGCATGAAAAGAAGGAATATCACAAAATTCCGGAATTTCACTATCTTTTAAGGATACAACCAAATCTCTTAATTCTAAAGCATTAATGAGTGCCTCGTTAGGAGATATATTTTCAAATTTCTTTATAAATAAAGTTACAGTTTGTAAATCTTGCCAATTTTCTATTTTGTTTTTAAATTCTGGCTTTACATTTATCAATCCAGTGTGCTTAGTTGCAACACTTCGTTTCGGTTTTTCTTGTCTATCCTTAATCGTTTCTTTCTTATTATTTCCACAAGAAAATAAAAATAATGATAGAAATAAATATAATATATGTTTCACGCTCTTTTGTTATATCTGGTAAAAATACACTTTTTAAAGGCTTCGAGCATTTATTTATGAAAATTGTAAATAACATCTATTTTTTTTGTTATAATTTATAGAATAATTATTTTAACGAATATTTTTTACGAATAGTAAAATTAAGTACTTTTGTTTTTGTTAAAACCGCAATTAAGGATATGAGTGACGTTATTTTAGTTTTAGGAGCAAGTGGTCAAATAGGTATTGAACTGACCAAAGAACTCCGAATTTTATATGGTAACAAGAATGTTATTGCTTCAGATATCAGAAAAGGTGATCAAAAAATGATGGCTTCCGGGCCTTTTGAAATTATTGACGCAACTGATAAAGAAACTATTTTAGCAATCATAAAAAAATACAATGTAACTCAAGTTTATTTATTAGCTGCTATGCTTTCTGCAACCGCTGAACAACATCCACAAAAAGCCTGGGATTTAAATATAACTTCTTTATTAAATGTTCTTGATTTAGCAAAAGATAAATATATTAAACAAATCTATTGGCCAAGTTCTATAGCTGTTTTTGGACCTAAAACTCCTAAAGAAAATACTCCACAAAACACAATTATGCAACCCTCAACAGTTTATGGAATCAGCAAAGTTGCTGGTGAATTTTGGTGTAATTATTATCACGAAAAATTTGGTGTTGATGTAAGAAGTTTGCGTTACCCTGGTATTATCTCTTGGAAATCTAAACCTGGAGGAGGAACCACAGATTATGCTGTAGACATCTTTTTTAATGCAATGGAAAAAGGTTTTTACCAATGTTTTTTATCGGAAAACACACGTTTACCAATGATGTATATGAATGATGCTGTAAAAGCCACCATACAATTAATGCAAACTGATAAAGAAAATGTAAAAAACAGAACGAGCTATAATTTAGCAGCCATTAGTTTTACACCAAAAGAAATTGCATTAGAAATTAAAAAACATATTAAGGATTTTAAGATTTCTTATCAACCTGACTTTAGACAACAAATTGCAGATACATGGCCAGAATCTATTGATGACTCAGAAGCAAGAGCAGATTGGAACTGGAAACATAACTTTGATTTAACTTCCATGACAAGGGATATCCTAAAAAATTTAAAAATAAATAACTTAAAAATAAGTCTGTAAGGCATCCCATTTTTTACGTCTATATAATAGATTAAGTAACAACAAATATTATCAGCAAGAGCTAACAATAATTTTAATCAATAAAAATATCTTTACACTATATATTAAGGCATGAAGAAAATCATTGAAAAGAGTTTAGAAAACCCATATACATATCATCAATTCAGAAATTTAATTAGTCATTTATTAACAGAAAATAAATCTACTGGACATAAACAATCCGAAGAAATAACAGCATTTAGTTCGTTAAATGATAGAAGGATGAAACGTCTTGATAAAACCATTAAAATTTCTGATAAAACAAGTGCAGTAATGAATACAATTAACCAACCACAAACTTGGCTGGTCATTACTGAAGGTTGGTGCGGAGATGCTGCTCAAAATTTACCAGTTATTCATAAAATTGCAGAAACTAGCAACCTTGTGAATTTAAAAGTAGTTTTAAGAGACGATAATGAAGATTTAATGAACTTGTTTTTAACAAATGGAGGTAAATCAATCCCTAAATTAATTGCTTTAGACAAAAATAATAATGTAATAAACACCTGGGGACCCAGACCAACTATTGCTACACAAATGGTTGCAAACTATAAAACTAAACATGGAGTTATAGATGCAAATTTTAAGCAAGATTTGCAAGTGTGGTATAATAAAAACAAAGGAGAAAATCTACAAGAAGACTTTATACAACTAGTTAGAAACATACAAATAGAAGAGGTATAATTCTTTGAATAATAATATTTTGAAACCGTAAATTAATAAATTGATTTGCGGTTTTTCTTTTCTGTATATTTGCACCGAAATTTATATAAAATGTTTACAGATTATTCCTTAATTACCGAAGAAGCAAAAGTTTGGATTTACCCTTCTAGTAGAAAATTTTATCCAAATGAAATCGAAGGAATAGAAGACAAAATAAAAACGTTTGTAGAAAACTGGAAAGCTAATGATGAAAACTTCAAAGCTTCTTATAAATTTCTTTACAACAGATTTATTATTCTTGTTGCGGATGACGAAAAATCACCACTCACAAACGCTGATATAGATACTTCAGTTTCTTTTATTTTAAGTTTACAGCAAGCATACGAAATTGAATTATTAGACAAAATGAATGCTTGTTTTAAACAAGGAGAGTATGTACAATACAAGGATTTAAAAGAATTTAAAAAATTACTAAAAAATAAATCGGTTACAGCCAAAACAATCATTTTTGATAATTTAATTACCACAAAACTGGACTTCGAAAATAATTGGGAAATTTCAATTGAAGAAAGCTGGTATAATAGATATCTGTAACCTTTTATTTTTCTAAAATCTTAGCAATATTTGGTTTAAAATAGTTAGGTCCTTTCAATACTTTACCATCTTCTCTATAAATGGGCTTACCATCATCACCTAATTTACTCATATTACTGCGTTGAATTTCATTAAAAACTTCTTCAATTTTACTTTGCATTCCGTGTTCTATAATCGTACCACATAAAATATACAACATATCCCCCAAAGCATCTGCAACCTCAACTAAATCGTTATTTTGTGCCGCTTCTAAATACTCCTCATTTTCTTCTTTCATTAAATTAAAACGAAGTTTTTTTCTATCCTCACCAATATTTGCAATTGGCTCTTGATTCATATTTAATTTAAATGCTGTATGAAATTCTGATACTGCTGCTATTTTGTTCTTCATAAGTTCTTTTTAGTTTATTGTTCCTGTTTTTTTTTATAAATATGCTTTTTAAAACAAACTTATTTCAGATGATGCGATAAAAATAATGACGTTCTTCAATTAATTTGTAATTTTACATAATAGAATTATAACGATTTTAAAAAGACAATATAGAAACTTTATGACAATATAAAAGCTTGTCTTTCGCGAATAATTCAAAACTTATAAAGAATACAAATTATGTTTTTAGGTGCTTATTTTACAACAGGAAGAATCATTTTTATGGCTTTCTTCATCATCTCTTTTATTACTTTGATGATTTACAGCTACAGAAAAGATATTAAAAATCATGATCGTTATTACAAAGGAGCTGGAAAAAAAGTACTAATTTATGGAAGTATTATAATCGCAGTTTTTGTGACAATACGCATTTTGTGGGGACAATAATTTAAATTACATGTTCTCTACTTCACTGAGCTTAGCATGATCTAAAACAGTATAACCCTCATCATCAAAACTAGAAGACGATACATATTTTACATCTAACAACAAATCATCAAAATCATAATTATGAATTTGATATACTTTCTGCGAAAATGATTCTTCATGGTAGTTTACCAATAAGAATAAACGAGCATCTAATTTTTTTATTTCTTCTTTTGAATATTTAAACAAGGGGCTTTCATCATCAATCAAATGAACAATCGTCCAAATTGTTGGCAAATACATAATCCTATCACGCTCTAATTTTAACTCATAAAAATTTCGTTTGAACGCCCCTTTTCCATCATTTTCTGTAACTGATAAAGTAACCTTAATTTCAGGCTCAATCATTACAGTTTTTCTACTATTCATCAAACGAAACATTAAAGCTTTATTTTCTTTAAAATCTCTTATAATAAGATTTTCACTAAACTTTAAAGATGCTTTAGGTTTTGAAAAACGACCATATAATAAACCTGTTATAAATGAGAAGCTTAACAAACCAATCATAGCTTCAAAAGCGGCTACTAAATTAGATGCAATTCCTTCTGGTACAATACCACCATATCCCACAGTGGTTAATGTTTGAGCGCTAAAGAAAAATCCATTTAAAAAATCTGCAAAAAAAGTTTCTTTTGGTGTCGTTATTTCTTCAATTCCAATAGCAACATAAATCAATCCAAAAAAAACATTTAAAAAGGTGTATGTTAAGATTATCAGTAAGAAAAAATGAAACCAAGAAATATCAACAAAAAATGAATACAAATCATTTACATTTCTTTTTCTATTGATATGATTTACATTACTACTTCCGTCATCTTTAATAACACTTTGTGCATTTTCTTTTGAATTGTAACCTAAACCAGGATCTTTTGTTTTTCTTGCCATATTGTAAAAATACAAAAACCGACTCTTTTTAAAATCGGTTTTTAATTTTGTGTTTTTAAGAAACGATAATGTTTTGTATCAAACAACATTTGTTCTTCAAAACTTCTTAGCTGATTTACAATTAAATCGTTATTTTTCTAATATTTTTCATTCGATTCCATGTTATTTTATGTCGTTGGGTATAAATAAAAAAGCATCCAATGTCCAACAGAAAATAAAACAAGCTAATTCCACTCGGTGGATTATTACTTGGCAAAAACTCAAAAACCTGAAATCCTATGTTTGGCCATTTCCAACAACCAAAAGCCGTGCCTCCTATTTCTAGAATAGCTACTAAAATATACATAGAATAAAAAAACAATCTGTCTTTTGGCCTCTTCCAAAGTAGAAGAAAAACACCTATTGTCATTACAAAACCAAAAATATCGGCAAAAAACACTAAATAAATAATTGAAAATAATGCAATAGAAATGGCGAACAATTGCTCCACAGCTTTATGATGTTTTCTTACAACAGCGTTTTTACTAAACATAAAAATTCTACCATACAATGCTGCATGACCTATGGGGACATATAAAGGAACATTTTCTAGTCTATAAGTATACATGCTTAAACCTCTAGAAAACAAATACTCACCTCCAACACCTAAAACTACTGCATATACCATGAGTTCCTTTACTCTTGGTGTAGATCTAAAATACATTTTAAAGAAACCAGCTAGCATTAAAATATTAATGAATAGCTGAGAATTTGTAACGTTCTCTGAAAAATAAATACTATCAAAAAATAATACAAAAACAAAGAAAATAAAACGACCAATTTCTCTATTAAAAACAGAAATAATTTGTTTTAGATCTTTATAAGGAACTGATAATATTTTCATTAATTAGAATATTTAAAACAATCTACTGTATGATCATTCACCATACCTACAGCCTGCATATATGCATACATTACTTTAGACCCAACAAACTTAAACCCTCTTTTTCTTAAATCTTTAGAAATCATATCCGACAACGTTGTTGTAACTGGCACATCTTCTTTTTTTAAAAATTTGTTGATAATTGGCTTATTATTTACATAACTCCAAATGAACTTAGAAAAAGAACCAAACTCTTTTTGAATCTCCATAAATACTTGTGCGTTGGTAATAGCACTCCTTATTTTTAACTTATTTCTAATAATGCCAGTATCTTTAAGCAGAGATTCATATTTACTTTCATTGTAAGTTGCAATCTTCTCATAATCGAAATTATCTAAAGCTTTCCTGAAGTTTTCTCTTTTATTCAAAATAGTAATCCAACTTAAACCTGCTTGAAAAGTTTCTAAAATCAAAAACTCAAATAGAGTTTTGTCCTCATAGACTGGGATTCCCCATTCTTTGTCGTGATAATTTTTATACAATTGACTATCCGTTACCCAAAAACACCTCTCTTTCATT
>JAQXAP010000133.1 GCA_029252865.1 Polaribacter sp. | reverse complement strand
TTAAAAGAAAAAGCAAATGATATTGTAACTTTTTTAGAAAAAAGACAAGATCAAAGAGGTATTGTTTTTTGTAGAACAAAAGCTGGTGCTCAGAATTTAGCAAAGTTTTTAATTGAAGAAGGTTTTTCCGCAGGAGCTTTAGAGGGAGATATGCAGCAGAAAGAACGCGATAAAGTTATGCGTGCTTTTAAAAAAGAAAATTTACAATATTTAGTTTCTACAGATGTTTCTGCTCGTGGCATTGATGTAAGTGGTTTAGAGTTCGTAATACACCATCAATTGCCAGAACAATTAGATTATTATACTCACAGAAGTGGAAGAACAGCAAGGGCAGGAAAGACAGGCCTGTCATTAGCTTTTATTTTACCCTCAGAAATAACAAGAATTCATGAAATTCAGAAAGAATTGAATATCAAGTTTTCTGAAGTTACAGTATAATAACACCTATTTTAGTGATAAATTGATGCAAATGGAATTTATTTATCTTTTAGATGTATTGGGAACTTTCGCCTTTGCAATTAGTGGTGCACTAGTAGCTTCAGATAAAAAATTTGATTTATTCGGAGTTATAATTATTGCATTCGTTACTGCAGTTGGAGGCGGAATGTTACGTGATGTTTTAATTGATGCACATCCAATAAACTGGATTGGAGATTTAAACTATTTGTACACTATTTTTACAGCTGTTGTTTTTACATTTCTTTTTAAAAGTAAAATAGCTTACTTAAGTAAAACCATGTTTTTATTTGATACCATTGGTTTAAGTGTATTTACACTATTAGGTTTGCAAAAAGGATTGTCTTTTAATTTACACCCATTTATTGCTTTAATAATGGGAATGATTTCTGCTGTTTTTGGTGGAGTTTTACGAGACGTTTTAACAAATAAGATTCCATTAATTTTTCAAAAGGAAATTTATGCATCTGCTTGTTTAGCGGGTGGAATTACTTATTTAATTTTGAACTATTATAACGTAACTGAAACTATTGTTTTTATAATTTCTGCAATAGTAGTTGTTTTTATTAGGGTCATTTCAGTAAAATTTCATTTACAATTACCAAAAATTAAGGATGATTTATTCACGTAAAGTTGAGATATAAAACCACTAGTACTCGTATTTGTTAATTTTAAGAAATTAAAAAGACAAAAGGGCTAAATTTACTATTAGAAATTTGTGTACGATTAATGAAGAGGTGATTTCATGTTTTATTAGTATTGTTTTCTTTTTTAGCGAGTTAAAACGGTTTATTTTTTGAACAAAATTGAGTAAATGCCCAATCATTTAATGAAAAGACATATTTTCTTTTATCTTGTTATGTGAAGAAAAAAATGTATGTATTCAATAATTTTTTATCGTTTTAATTAAATAAAAAATAGTTTTGTTTTTAATATCTTTTTGATACATACGCTATTCTTATCAACAATAATTAGTGAATAATTACTATATTTGCATAATAAGAAAGAATACAATCCAGGTACAATACTAGTTAGCGTTAGTTTGATTTTTAATTTCAAGTTAGGTATTTCTCTTATTAGAAACAATAATTTAAAACTCTTATATTTTTAAATGGCAAAGTCACAACAAACATTTAGTAAAAGTGAAAAAGAAAAAAAACGTTTAAAGAAGCGTCTAGACAAACAGAAGAAAATGGAGGCTAGAAAAGCGGAAAAGGAAGAAAATGGTTCAACTGGTATTCAATTTGCTTATGTAGATCATAATGGGAACTTAACTGATACTCCACCAGATCCAGATTTAAAAGTAGAGGTTGAATTGGATGATATTCAAATTTCAGTTACTAAAAAAGAAGATTTACCAGAAGAAGATCCAGTTAGAAAAGGAAAAGTATCTTTCTTCGATTCATCTAAAGGTTTTGGTTTTATTATAGATACAGAGAACAACGAAAAATATTTTACGCACGTAAGTGGTTTAATTGATGAAATTGCTGAAAACGATAAAGTTTCTTTTGAATTAGAGAGAGGTATGCGCGGTATGAATGCTGTAAAAGTGACAAAAATTTAATATTTTGTTAAAAAATAATATAAAATCCTTCTGAAAAGAAGGATTTTTTTTGATATTAATAAAAATCTAAAACCTATTAAACCTTATTTATTTTTTTAGTCTAATAGGCTAAATAAATGTAATTTTATCAACTTTAAATTTTAAATTAAACTTATTTCTATGGAATTAAAAAAATGGCTGTTTTTATTACTGGTATTAACTTTATGCCAGGTTGCAACAGCTCAATTAACAGGAAAAGTTGTAGATAATGAAGATAATTATCCGCTAGAGTATGCCACTGTCGCAATTTACAAAACTTCAAATAATAAATTAGTTGTTGGAACAATATCAAACAAAGAAGGAGTTTTTTCAATTTCTGATATAAAACCAGGAAATTATTATTTAGAGGCTTCTTTTTTAGGATATCAAAAGGATATAATAAAAACTATTGTTATCAATAAAAAAGGAGAGAAAAAAGATTTAGGAACTGTAAAGTTAATTTTAGGATCTTCTAATCAATTAAACGAAGTTGTTGTTAGAACAGAGAAACAAGCCGTTTTACACAAAATAGACAGACAGGTATTTGATACAAAGAAATACCAAAGCACTGTTGGTGGTAATGCCGTAGACGTGGTTAAAAATTTACCATCAGTAACTATTGATGGTTTAGGCGAAATTAGTGTGAGAGGAAGTAAAGGTTTTACTGTTTTAATCAATGGAAAACCAACGCAAGGAAATGCGAGTGCAATTTTAGCTCAGTTACCAGCAAATGCATTAGAAAGTCTAGAATTAATAACGGCTCCTTCGGCTAAATACGATCCTGAGGGTAAGGGAGGTATTTTAAATGTCATTACTAAAAAAGGTGCGATTAATGGCACTTTTGCACAGATAAATGTTCGTGGTGGATTTCCTTCAATAGAAAATTATGATACTAAAGTAGCCGCAAAAAGATACGGAATTGATGCAACTATTAATAAAAGAACAGATAACTGGAACTTCTCTGTTGGAGCAAGTTATCAAAGAAATGATAAAACGGGAAGAAGAGAGGGAAATATGTTTATCATTAATACTCCAGAAAATAAAACTACTTTTCTACCTTCGGATGGTGAGCGTAGTTTTGATGAAGTGACTTATAATGGTCGTTTTAATGTAGATTATACTCCAAATAAATCTGATACGTATTCTTTAGGTTTCTTTGCAGGAAAGCGTACAAAAGAGCGTTTAGCAGATATTGTTTATTATGATAATCATGCTGTTTCGCCAATAGATGGTTCAAATCGTGATTATACATTTGCATACTATAATCACAATTTAAGAATTAGAAAAGGAGATTTTGCTTTAGGTAGTTTTGATTATTCCCATAAGTTTAATGACAAATCGAAAATATCTGCCTCTATTTTATACGAATATACATTTTTAGGAGGTCCAACAGAAAATGATAATTTAGGAGATCCTGACAATACTATCGTTTATCAAAGAGAATACAATACGAACGATAATCCTTTATACGGAACACGTTTTAACTTGGATTATCAATGGAAGCCTTTTTCTTTTGGAACTCTAGAAACGGGCTATCAGTATCGTGATTTAGATCACACAGGTAAATTTGAGTATTTCAGAAATACAAATGTAGTTTCGAAGTTTACAGATGTTGATTTAGTACCTGAGTTTTCAAGTGATGTTAGCTTAAAAAGAAAAATTCACTCGGGTTACGCACAAGTAACAGGTGCTAAAAGTAAATGGAATTATAATGCTGGTGTGCGTTTAGAATCAATGGACAGAATTTATAAAGAGGCTTTACAGAGCGAAACAATAGAAAATGTATATAAGTACGACTTTGTAAAATTATTTCCTTCGGCATCTTTACAGTATAAAGTTAATGATAAAACGAATATAAAAACAGCGTACAGTAAAAGAGTGGAAAGAACAACTAGTTTTAAAATGAACAGTTTTGCAGAACGCGAGCATTCTGAAGTTTTTGAACAAGGAGATAATACTTTGTCTCCAGAATTTATAGATTTAGTAGAATTAGGAATTACTAAAAAATTGAAAACAGGAAATTCTGTTTATGCAACAGCTTATTTTAGACATGTCGATAATGTAATTAATCGTGTAAATACGTTGGCCTATGAAAAAGGTGGAGCAGTTATAGATACAATTATTAATAGAGTGTATTCAAACGTTGGTAAGAGTAATTCTATTGGTTTAGAAGTTGGCGCGGTCATAAAACCAACCCGAAATTGGTCTAATATTATAGGCGTAAATGTATATAATTATGCAATTGATGGTGCCCTTAATTTTAGACATAGAAATGGAAAAGAAGAAAGTTATAATATAAATTCAAAATCAACGATTTACTCTTTTAATTTAAATTCCACTTATAATTTTTGGGAAAACGCTTCTTTACAATTCACTTTTAATTATTTATCGGATAGAAATACTGCAATGGGAGAAGATTCCCGTTTTTATTCACCTAATTTAACTTTCAGAAAAAAGTTTATGGATGATAGGTTAACGGCTACACTGCAATGGCAGAATATTGATATGGGATTGTTTAAAACGAATGAACAGCGTATAACAACATCTAGACCAAACGAATTTTATACAACTACAAACTATGTTTACGAAGTAGATGCAGTTTCTTTAAACCTTTCTTATACTTTTAATGCCGCTAAAAATAAATCTAAATTTATTGATAGTGAATTTGGTAAAAGAGAATTTTAAGGATTATTCTAAACTAGAAAAGGCTTTCATATATAAATATGGAAGCCTTTTTTTCGTTTAAAATTGTAAATTATTTATTCATTATAAAATTCCATACTTTCTAAAATTAATTTTTCAGGAACTTTACAGTCTATTTTGTAATCTTCGTAATCGTTTAACAAAACAAAGTTTACCTGTCCGTTTATATTTTTCTTATCGTGTTTTAACAACTCCATGATATCAGAAAAATCTTCTTTCAAAAGATGTGTCCTTTTGTAAATTGATAAAATAACTTCTTTTATTTCATTTACTTTCTCCGCAGGGAATCCTAATAATTTATAAGACATAAAGCTTTCACAAACCATTCCAATAGCGATAGCTTCACCATGAGTGAGGTTTTCTTTATCTTCAGATTCGAGATAAAAAGACTCAATTGCGTGACCTAGCGTATGACCAAAGTTTAAAATTTTTCGCAAGTTTTGTTCCTTAGGGTCTTGCAATACAACTTCATTTTTGATTTCAATAGATCTTTGAATTAAATTGCTAATTTCTAATTTTTTATTGTTTTTTATTTCATTGAATAGGTCAGTGTCATATGTGAGTCCGTACTTAATAATTTCTGCTGTTCCAGATTTAATCTCTCTTTCTGTAACTGTTGTCAGGTAATCAGAATCTACAATAACCATTTTAGGATTCGCAAATAAACCAATTTGATTTTTTAATACACCTAAATCAACACCAGTTTTTCCTCCAACAGATGCATCAACCATAGATAATAGTGTTGTTGGTATATTTACAAAATCAATTCCACGTTTAAAACAAGAAGCAACAAAACCACCTAAATCTGTAATTACCCCGCCACCTAAAGTAATTAGCAAACTTTTTCTATCGCCACCTAATTCAGTGATTGCATTCCAAACGCCAATACAAGTATCAATGTTTTTATTGATTTCTCCGGATTCAATTTCGATTACTTCAATACGCTTTTCGGTAGCAAAATTTGAAATAAATTTTGGATAACAGTGCTCTAAAGTATTCTCATCTAACAAAATAAAGACAGAAGAGTAATTGTTATCTTCAACTAAATTAGAGAGGAATTTGTATGCTTTTTGTTGAAAATGAACGTTATACGTTCCTGCTTGAATAGTTTTCATTGATGATTAATTAGACATGCAAATTAAAAATAAATAATTCAATTATTGTCATTCTATCGCTATATTTGTTTATACAAAATCATGTTCAATGAAAATTTTTGACAATACAGCAATTGCATTTGCGCTAAAATCAGATTCTCAATTAGAAAGGGCTTATTTTTTATTCAAAATGATTCAAAATGAACCTATGGTAAGAATTGGAACTGCAGTTACTAATTTTGCTTTAAAAGCGCATTTACCTGTAGAGGGTTTAATAAGATCTACAGTATTTGATCACTTTTGCGGTGGAGTGACAGAGTCAGATTGTATGCCAAACATTGAAAAAATGTATACAAAAGGTGTTTCTTCTGTGTTAGATTACTCAGTAGAAGGAAAGGAGAGTGAAGAAGAATTTGACGCTACTCTAAAAAAGATTTTAAAAATCATCAACTTTGCTGAACAAAAAGAATCAATTCCGTTTGCTGTTTTCAAACCAACAGGATTTGGAAGATTTGCTTTATATCAAAAAATAACAGAAAAAAAAGAGTTGTCTAGTAGTGAAAAATCTGAATGGTTAAAAGTGAAAGAGCGTTATCATACTGTTTGCAAAGCGGCATTTGATAAAAATGTTCCGTTATTGATAGATGCAGAGGAAAGTTGGATGCAAACTGCTGCAGATCATTTAATAGAAGATTTAATGGAAATTTACAATAAGAAAAAAACCATTATTTTCAATACATTACAAATGTATCGACATGATAGAATGGACTATCTGAGAGCATTGCACCAAAAAGCACAACAAAAAGGATTTTATATTGGTATGAAAGTTGTTAGGGGAGCATATATGGAGAAAGAACGTAAAAGAGCGGAAGAAAAAGGATATCCTTCTACAATATGTAAAGACAAGCAAGCAACAGATGAGAACTATAATACGGCAATAAGATATATGATGGAGCATCCTAAAATGAGTTTATTTGCGGGAACTCATAATGAAGAAAGCTCCTTTTTAGTTAAAGAACTCGCAAAAGATAAAGGAATTACCGTAAATGATGAGCGCCTGTGGTTTGGCCAATTGTATGGAATGAGTGATCACATTAGTTACAATCTGTCAAATATTGGTTTCAATGTTGCTAAATATCTTCCTTTCGGACCTGTAAGAGATGTTATGCCATATTTAATAAGACGAGCAGAGGAAAACACCTCTGTTGCTGGGCAAACAAATAGAGAATTAAATCTTATTAAAACAGAAAGAAAGAGGAGGAAATTATAATGAATAGCATAGACGAGATAAAGCTTTTACTAGATAAAAATAAGCAAAGGTTTGGCCAAGAGTTAAAACAAAGCAAAGAAGCTATTTCATTAATTAAAAAAGCAACTCACACTAATTTATCTGAGGAAGAAAAAGAAAAGATTAAAATCCAATTATTAGATATTTGCAAAACGATTCCTGCCTTGGCTGTATTTTTACTGCCAGGAGGTGCATTGCTCTTGCCACTTCTGATAAAATTAATACCAGATATTTTACCATCAGCTTTTAAAGAAGATTTTAAAGAAAAATAAGTGTATTTCGTGTATGATTTTGGTTAGCTAATATCATTTTTATGAAAAATAAAAAAGGTTATCGTTTCAATTGTTAACGCCACTATTTGGAGATTTGTAGTTAGTCAATAATTTACAGGAAATCAAAAAAAATATATCGAGAATTGCTATAAATCACTTTTAAACAATTACTTTTGCACGAAATTTAAGAATACACAAATGCAACCAATTAGAAATATCGCTATTATAGCCCATGTCGATCATGGTAAAACAACGTTAGTAGATAAAATTATAGATCAAGCTAAAATTTTAGACGAACGTAAAGAGCGAACAGATTTATTGTTAGATAATAACGATTTAGAGCGTGAAAGAGGAATTACTATTCTTTCTAAAAACGTTTCTGTAAATTACAAGAACACAAAAATTAACGTAATTGATACACCTGGTCACGCCGATTTTGGTGGAGAAGTAGAGCGTGTTTTAAAAATGGCTGATGGTGTGTTATTATTAGTTGATGCATTTGAAGGACCAATGCCACAAACTCGTTTTGTATTGGGTAAAGCATTAGAGTTAGGATTAACACCAATTGTTGTTGTCAATAAAGTAGATAAAGAAAACTGTACTCCTGATATCGTTCATGAAAAAGTTTTTGATTTAATGTTTGCATTAGAAGCAACAGAGGAGCAATTAGACTTTACAACAGTTTATGGTTCTGCGAAAAATAACTGGATGTCTACAGATTGGAAAAACGAAACTGATAATATCGTTCCTTTATTAGACGCTGTTTTAGAATCAATTCCAGAAACTAAGTACAATGAAGGTACGCCACAAATGCAAATTACTTCTTTAGATTTTTCTAAATTTACAGGAAGAATTGCAATTGGACGTGTTTTTAGAGGAGACTTAGAAGTAGGTAAAGATTACATGCTATGTAAAGCAGATGGTTCTACCAAAAAAGTAAGAATTAAAGAATTACACGTATTCGAAGGAATGGGTAAAGTTCAAGTAGAAAAAGTACCTTGTGGTGATATCTGTGCAATTACTGGTATTGAAGGATTTGAAATTGGTGATACAATTGCAGATTTAGAAAACCCAGAAGCACTGCCAAGAACGGAAATTGACCAACCTACAATGAGTATGTTGTTCACAATTAACAATTCTCCTTTCTTTGGTAAAGAAGGTAAGTTTGTAACATCTCGTCATTTAAGAGATCGTTTATTCAAAGAATTAGAAAAGAATCTTGCATTAAAAGTTGAAACGACTGATAGTGAGGATAAATTTAACGTTTTTGGACGTGGAGTTTTACATTTATCTGTTTTAATTGAAACTATGCGAAGAGAAGGTTATGAATTACAAGTGGGAAGACCACAGGTAATTATAAAAGAAATTGATGGTAAAAAGCATGAACCAATGGAGACATTGTCTATTGATGTTCCTGAGGAAATGGCATCCAAGGCAATTAACTTAGTATCTTTAAGAAAAGGGGACATGTTAGTTATGGAGCCAAAAGGAGATTTACAACATTTAGAGTTTTTAATTCCATCAAGAGGTTTAATTGGTTTAAGAAATAGAATTTTAACAGCAACTGGTGGAACTGCAATTATTAACCATAGATTCAGTGAATATGGGCCATACAAAGGAGATTTTACTGAAGAAGTAAAAGGAGCAATTGTTTCTTCTGCAGCAGGTAAAGCAACAGCATATGCATTAAACCGTTTACAAGATAGAGGTGTATTTTTTATTGATATTAATCAAGAGATTTATGTTGGTCAGGTTATTGGAGAAAACTCAAAATCTGATGATTTAGCTGTAAATTTAATTAAAGGAAAGCAATTAACAAACATGCGTAAATCTGGTACAGACGATGCTATGAAAATCGCTCCGAAAGTAGATTTCTCGTTAGAGGAAAATATGGAATACATTAAAGCAGATGAGTATTTAGAGGTTACTCCAGAAAGTTTACGTATGCGTAAAATTGTTTTTAAAGCATAATTGCAATTTCCTTCACTCTAATAAGGAATGAAAATTATATAAAATTAATAAGCTCAAGTTTTAAACTTGAGCTTTTTTTATGAAGTTTTTAAACTTTTGGTTGTATTAACAAAACAGGTTATCTAAACGATTTCAACTCCGCTAACTCCATTATTCTTTTTTGTTATCTGTATTTGAGTTGGAATTCGTTCTTTTAAGTTTTCCACGTGAGATATAATTCCAATCATCTTTCCTTGAGATTGTAACGTTTCTAGAGTTGAAATTACGGTTTCTAACGAACTGCTATCTAAAGTTCCAAAGCCTTCATCAATAAATAAGGAGTCAATTTTTACGTTTTTACTGGCTAAATCAGACAGTCCTAAAGCCAATGACAAACTAATTATGAATTTTTCTCCTCCGCTAGAAGTATCCACCAACCTTGCCTGATCTGTTTGATAATGGTCTATCAAATTAAAATTAAGTTCTTCTTTTGGTTTATAATTTTCTTCCATTCTCAGAGAGTAACGCTTATTTAATTTATATAAATGAACATTTGCCAGATCCAATAAATGTTTCAAAGTTAAACGCTGTACATATATATTAAACGCATCTTTAGAATTACCGATAATTGCAAAGAGCTCTTTCCAAACTTTACAAATTTCATTTTGCGAATCAATCTTTAAAGAAACTTCCTTGTTTCTATTTCTAATTTCTTGATCTTTTCTAAAAGCTTCTTTTACTTCTCCTTTTTCAGCGGATAAGCTATCTTTTTGAGTTTTAAAATTTTCTAAAGCGACTTTACTTTCTGATTCTAAATTTTCGAAGTTTTTTTCAGCATTTAATTTTGATAGTGCTTGTAGATTCGATTCTTTTAAAGTTTTTAATTTAGATTTCGTCTCGTTTATTTGTTCTTTGTATTTTGTATATTTTATTTTATCTTCTTGAGATAATAAAGCTTTTTCAATTTCTTTTTTAGATTCAAAAGCACTTGTTTTTATTTTTTCATCTAAATCTGAATTTAAAATAATTAACTCTTCACTTAATTTTTTTTGCTCTTTTATGCTTTTAGTCTTTAAAGTATCGTTTTCTGTTTTTGAATCTAATAGTTTCTGTAATTCTTTTTTGCTTATCTCAACTTTTTCAAATAATTGTTTATGGAGCAATTGTAAGCTTTTTCTTTTACTTTCCACAGATATAGTGATTGGTAAAATACCAATGCGTTTTGTTTTTAATTCATCTAATTTAATTTCAGCTTCACGAATTGATTTGTTTAAATCTTTTTGCGTTTTTAAGCAGGTTTCTAGCTGTTTTTTAATATTATTATCATTTGTTTGAATAATAGTAATATCTGCCTTTAAAGCCTCTAAATTTTTCTCCTTTTGATTATAATTCCTCGTTAATACTTTTAGTTGCTGAATAAATAGATTTGTTTGTTCAACTAATGGCAATTCGTAGTTGAATTTTGCTAGTTTCGTTTTTAAATTATTTTCTAAAGCCAAACAAGTTTTGGTTAAATTGATAATTGATTCGTTTTTCGATTTAATTGAGGTGTATGAGTTTTTATTCTTTTCGTTAAGTGTGGCAATTAATGTTGTTAACTCATTTTCTTCTTTTTTATGCACTTCAATACTTTTTGATAATGCATCTTTTCTTGCTTGTAATTTTTCTAATATTTTTAAGTTTTCATCAATAGTTACAATATTTTCTTGAACAGCTTTTAAATGAGTTTCAATTTGAATTGTGTTGGTTAATTCACAATTTAATTCTAATTTTTGTGCAGATATTTGAAGCGTTTTTAATTCTTCAATTAATAAATTAATTTGAATTTTTAAATTTTCTATTTGCGTGCTTAACTCGATTTCTTTTTTATCTAATTCTATTTTAGATTCTAGAATTAGTTCTAATTTTTCTTTACGTAATTTTAAATCTGCTTCCGCTTTAGAAGTATCAATTACGCTGAAATGTTCAGAAAACGGATGCTTTGTAGAACCGCATAAACCGCAAGGTTCTCCTTCAATTAAGTTTTTACGATCAGTTTCATATTTTAGAATACTTTTTTCTAACTCTACAATTTTAGAAGCATCTAAAACAGATTTCTCTTGCAATTCAATAACTACTTTTGATTCTTTTATATTTTCTCTTAAAGCTTTTAAGTCTTTCGTAAATACTTTTTTATTTTCTATTAATTTAGTTTGACTTTTCTTTAATTTTACAACGTGATCTGCAAAGTTTTTGAATTGTTTCCAATTTGATTCTTCTGCTTCTAACGTTTTTTTTTGAACTAATAAGTCTGTCAATTTATTTTTTGATAATGTTTCTGTAACCTTTGAAATTTCTATCTCAATTACTTTTAGATCAGCTACTTTTTTATCAAGAATTTCTTGATTACTTTTTAAATGAGAATTGGTTGTTTCAACCTCTTTCTTTTTATTTA
>JAQXAP010000106.1 GCA_029252865.1 Polaribacter sp. | reverse complement strand
AATCGTTGATATTTATCTTTGCTAATTACTTTATAAATTTGGTAAGTACTTGATTTTTTGTAAAGTTCTTCAAATTGATTTTCTATTGAATTCGTATCTTCAATAGTCGTTTCTTGGGTAAAAGAAACTGATGAAAGTAAGAGAACGATAAGAGTTAATACACGTAATTTCATGTTTTTAGTTTTATTGGGGGTTATTAAAAGAATAAAAGTAATAAAAAAACCCAAACGAATTCGTTTGGGTTTTTATTATAAGCAAGTAATTTATAATTATTTTATTTTCTCTACAACTGCCTTAAAAGCGTCTGGGTTGTTTACAGCCAAATCAGCTAAAACCTTACGGTTTAGTTCGATTTTATTAGCTTTTACTTTACCCATAAACTGAGAATAAGACATTCCGTGTAAACGAGCTGCAGCGTTAATACGTACAATCCATAAAGAACGAAAGTTTCTCTTATTGTTTTTGCGGTCACGGTATGCATAAAGCATCCCTTTTTCAACTGCATTTTTTGCTACTGTATAAACGTTTTTTCTACGTCCAAAGTAACCTTTGGCAGCCTTCAATATCTTTTTTCTTCTTTTTCTTGAGGCTACTGAATTTACTGATCTTGGCATAATTTCAATGTGTTTTGTAGTAGGCGATTCAATTAAGAATACTTTTTATTTTTTGCCTAACTCCATGGTTAATAATTAAATTCCCTTGTTAAACTTACTTTAAGGTTAACATTTGTTTAATGTTAGACTCGTCTGCTTTATGCACTAAAGCATCATGAGTTAACTTTAATTTACGTTTTTTAGACTTCTTTGTTAAGATGTGACTTTTAAACGCGTGCTTTCTTTTGATTTTTCCAGTTCCAGTAACTTTAAATCGTTTCTTGGCGCTAGATTTTGTTTTCATTTTAGGCATCTCTCCTTCGTTTTAATCTTGCTTATAAGATTGTTTATGCTGAACTATTGTGTTCAGTACTCTTTAGAATTTGTATAATTCTACTTATTTTACTTTTTTAGGTGCGATAAACATAATCATACGTTTACCTTCTAATTTTGGTAATTGTTCAACTTTACCATATTCTTCTAACTCTTGGGCTAACTTTAATAATAAAATTTGTCCTTGCTCTTTAAAGATAATAGAACGGCCTTTAAAAAATACAAATGCTTTTAGTTTAGCTCCTTCTTGTAAAAACTTAATGGCATGCTTCTTTTTGAATTCGTAATCATGCTCATCTGTTTGAGGTCCGAAACGTATTTCTTTAATAGTCACTTTCGTTGCTTTTGACTTTAAAGTTTTTTCACGCTTTTTCTGCTCATACAAGAATTTCTTGTAATCAATAATTTTACACACTGGCGGTTTAGCTTTCGGAGAAATTTCTACCAAGTCTAATTCCAGTTCAGCAGATAGTTCCTTAGCTTTATCTAAAGAATATACACCAACTTCTACATTATCGCCCACAAGACGAACTTCGTCAACATATTTTATTTTCTCATTAATCCTATGCTGATCTTCTTTGATTACTCTTAATGGCCTTCTTGACCTGCTTCTACGTATTGCTATGACTAAAATTTTTAAGTTTAACTAATGGTTGCTTCTCAACCTTTTATTTTCTTTAATGAAATTCAAATTTAATTAAAATTTCTTCAATGTTTTACTTTCTTCTGTTTTTATTAAAGATATAAATTCTTTAATTGTAAATGTTCCTAGATCTCCTTCCCCATGCTTTCTCACAGAAACTGTACCGTCTTTTTCTTCCTTTTCACCAACAATAACCATAAAAGGTATTTTGCTAACTTCAGCATCTCTAATCTTACGACCAGTTTTCTCACTTCTATTGTCTACGAGGGCGCGAATTTCGGAATTTTCTAACGATTCTAAAACTTTTTCTGAATATTTTTGATATTTATCACTGATTGGCAGTAAGATAACTTGGTCTGGTGTAAGCCAAAGTGGAAAGTTTCCTCCTGTGTTCTCTAGCAATACTGCGACAAAACGCTCCATAGAACCAAACGGTGCTCTGTGGATCATTACGGGCCTGTGTAACTTGTTGTCAGCTCCTTTATAGGTTAAATCAAATCGTTTTGGCAAATTATAGTCAACTTGAATCGTTCCAAGTTGCCATTTTCTTCCTAAAGCGTCCTTGACCATAAAATCTAACTTAGGTCCGTAAAAAGCAGCTTCGCCTTCTTCTATTACAAAGTCGAGACCTTTGTCAGTAGCTGCACTTATTATTGCCTTTTCGGCAATCTCCCACGTTTCAGCATCACCGATGTATTTATCTAATTTTTCCATATCTCTGATGGAAACTTGAGCAGTAAAATCCTCAAAACCCAATGATCCAAAGACATAAAGAACTAAATCTATAACTTCTTTAAACTCCTGGTCTAATTGCTCTGGAGTACAGAAAATATGCGCATCATCTTGAGTAAACCCTCTAACACGCGTTAATCCATGTAATTCTCCACTTTGTTCATATCTGTATACAGTACCAAATTCAGCAAAACGTACTGGTAAATCTTTGTAAGAATAAGGTTTAAAATTGTAAATTTCACAATGGTGAGGACAGTTCATTGGTTTCAATAAAAACTCTTCGTCCATTTTGGGAGTTCTTATAGCTTGAAAGCTATCTTCGCCATATTTTTCATAGTGACCGGAGGTAACGTATAGTTCTTTCTGTCCAATATGCGGAGTCATAACTTCTTGGTAGCCTGCTTTTTTTTGTGCAACTTTTAAAAAGTCCTGCAAACGACCTCGTAAAGCGGCTCCTTTTGGCAGCCATAAAGGCAGGCCTTGGCCTACTTTTTGGGAAAAAGTAAATAACTCTAGCTCTTTACCTAGTTTTCTGTGATCTCTTTTTTTAGCTTCTTCTAATAATTCTAAATACTCAGTTAACAACTTCTGTTTTGGAAAACTTATTCCGTAAACACGTGTCAGTTGATTATTCTTTTCATCACCGCGCCAATAAGCACCAGCAACACTCATTATTTTTATTGCTTTTATAATTCCCGTGTTGGGTATATGCCCTCCTCTACATAAATCGGTAAAGTTGCTATGATCACAAAAAGTAATTTCACCATCAGTTAGGTTCTCAATTAACTCAACTTTATACGGGTTGTTTTCTTTTTTGTATAACTCTAGAGCCTCGTTTTTAGAAACAGAGCGTAATGAAAATTCGTGTTTACCACGGGCAATCTCTAAAAACTTAGTTTCAATTTGTTTAAAATCTTTATCAGAAATAACTTCATTACCTAAATCTATATCATAATAGAATCCATTATCAATGGCAGGTCCGATAGTTAGTTTAGCATTTGGATGAAAACTTAGGATAGCTTCTGCTAAAACATGTGCAGAAGAATGCCAAAAAGCTTTTTTTCCACCATCGTCATTAAATGTATATAAAATTAGTGAACCATCGGTTGTTAACGGGGTGGTAGTTTCAACTGTTATTTCGTTAAAATTTGCAGATATCACGTTTCTAGCAAATCCTTCACTAATGCTTTTTGCAACATCCATTGGAGTACTGTTTGTAGCGAACTCCTTAATAGTTCCGTCAGGTAAAGTAATTTTAATCATTTAATGTTTTCTATTTAAGAATGCAAATATATTAGAAAACAATTTTTCCCACAATATATATGTGTTTATTATATGTTGTATTTTTATTTTTTTTGAGGTTTTATTTTTTGAAAAGTTTTCTTAATTAACTTGGAGTTAATATAAGGGAAAGATGTTTATTGCTTTGTTCTCTTTTTAAGGATAAAGATATAAGGGTTAGTTGTTGCAATTTTGGTCATATTTTTTTTATGTATTTAAAATTTTCATGAGTATGATTTTATTAAACCCTTAAAATTAAATGTTTTTTTTCAGGAAGTAATATGCTTTAAATAAATGGATTAAGGAGTGTTAAATAATTTGTTTTGAAAAAGTTTATTAAAACAGTTGTGAGATTGAAAATACAATGTATATTTGCAGCCG
>JAQXAP010000096.1 GCA_029252865.1 Polaribacter sp. | reverse complement strand
TAGTAAATAAATTAGAAGTCTTAGAAGAGAGGCAATCTCAAATGATAACTTTCAAACAAGAAGGGAATATGATTCACTTTGAAGCAAAGATAGCGAGTAAGTTGTTAATTTTATCTGGAGAACCAATTCATGAAAAAATTGCTCAATATGGACCCTATGTTATGAATACACAAACCGAAATTTTAGAAGCAATGCGTGATTACGAGCAAGGTAAAATGGGCTATTTATATTAGTATTTTATTTTAACACGTTCACTTATAGCGTGTTATGTATTTTTAGTTTGTTTCCAAAAAACTCAAGATTATGATTTGTCTTGAGTTTTTTCATTTCAAGAAATAAACATATCTTGCAAAGTATTATGCATGCATAATAAATTTAATTCCAAAATTATGAAATATAAACACATTTTTGAACCATTAGATTTAGGGTTTACAACTTTAAAAAATAGAATTTTAATGGGTTCTATGCATACAGGGTTAGAGGAAGAAAAAAATGGAATTGATAAAATTGCAACTTATTATGCAGAGAGAGCAAAAGGTGGAGTAGGATTAATTGTTACAGGAGGAATTTCTCCAAACATTCAAGGTTGGACAGCTCCTTTCTCTGCAAGAATGTCTACAAATAAGCATGCAATACATCATCAAAAAATAACAGAGGCGGTTCATAAAGAGGGAGGTAAAATATGTATGCAAATTTTACATTCAGGACGTTATGGTTACCACCCGTTTAACGTTGCACCGTCTAAAATTAAATCTCCAATAACACCCTTTAAGCCATTTAAATTATCTCAAGCAGGAATTAAAAGAACAATTCGTGACTTTGTAAATTGTGCAAAATTATCAAAAGTCGCTGGTTATGATGGAATAGAAATTATGGGATCAGAAGGGTATTTAATCAATCAGTTTATTGTAAAAAGAACAAACAAGAGATCAGATAATTATGGAGGTAATTATGAAAACAGAATGCGTTTACCAATAGAATTGGTTAAACAAACACGTGAAGCTGTTGGAAAAGAATTTATTATTATTTACCGATTATCAATGTTAGATCTTGTGGAGAATGGAAGTTCCTGGGAAGAAGTTGTTCAACTAGGGAAAGAAATTGAAAAAGCAGGTGCAACAATTATTAATACAGGAATTGGCTGGCACGAAGCTAGAATTCCTACAATAGCAACATCTGTTCCAAGGGCAGCATTTACCTGGGTGACAAAAAAAATGAAAGAAGAATTATCAATTCCGTTGGTAACTTCAAACAGAATAAATATGCCGGAAACTGCTGAAAGAATACTTTTAGAAGGAGATGCAGATATGATTTCTATGGCACGTCCTTTTTTAGCTGATCCAGAATGGGTAAATAAGGCTGAAGCCGAAAGAGTAGATGAAATAAACACATGTATTGGTTGTAATCAGGCGTGTTTAGATCATGTTTTTGAACAAAAGGTTGCAAGTTGTTTAGTCAATCCTAGAGCTTGTCATGAAACAGAGTTAAATTATAATCAAACAGATCATAAAAAGAAAGTGGCGGTAATTGGTGCGGGTCCTGCAGGTTTATCTGCGGCAACAATTGCAGCCCAAAGAGGTCATTTTGTTACCTTGTTTGACTCGGATAAAGAAATTGGAGGTCAATTTAATATTGCTAAACAGATCCCTGGCAAAGAAGAATTTTATGAGACCTTACGTTATTTTAACAAGCAAATTGAGTTGCATAATGTAACAGTAAAGTTAAATACAAAAGTTTCTACGAATGACTTATTAAAGTCTGATTTTGATGAGATTATAATTGCAACAGGAATTAAACCTAGAGAATTAAAAATAGATGGAATTGACCATCAAAAAGTAATGAGCTATATAGATGTTTTAAAGCATAAAAAAACAGTAGGAAAACGTGTTGCAGTAATTGGAGCAGGAGGAATTGGTTTTGACGTTTCAGAATATTTAACGCACCAAGGAGAATCGACATCGCTAAATGTAGATGCATGGTTAAAAGAATGGGGAATCGATAAGTCTTTGAAGTCGAGATCAGGTATTGAAGGGCAAAATTCAACTTTTCATTCATCTCCAAGAGAAGTATTTATGTTTAAAAGAAGTAAAGGCAAATTTGGAGGAAATCTTGGAAAAACTACAGGTTGGATACATAGATCAACTCTAAAAAAGAAAAAAGTGCAATTCATAGGCGAAGTTTCATACACAAAAATTGATGATAAAGGTTTGCATTATAGCCAGAATGAAGAGGCAAAAATTTTAGAAGTAGATAACGTTGTTATTTGTGCAGGTCAAATTCCTTTTAAGGAGCTTTATAGGCCTTTATTAGATGCAGGTAAAAAAGTTCATGTAATTGGTGGAGCAGATTTTGCAGGCGAATTAGATGCGAAAAGAGCTATTAATCAAGGTAGTAGGTTAGCTGCCGTTTTGTGATGTTTTTTTAGAGTAATTAAATATTTACAAATCAAAATATAGTTCTAAAATAAAAGAGTATTTTCGGCATATACTAAAAATTTCATTTTATGATATCATTCACTATTAGAGAAATAGTAAAACTTGTAAACGGTGAACAAATTGGTTTATGTAACGACAAAATTGATGCACCAGAACAAATTGAAAATGCAGTTAAGGGTAATGTTACTTTTATAGGAAATTCTAAATATGCTCGTTTGTGGGAAAAATCGAATGCAAGTATAGCTATTGTTTCTCAGGAAATAAAAATTTTACCAGGAAAAGGTAGAGCTTTTGTAAAAGTAAAAAACGTTGATTTAGCAATGGCTATTATACTAGAAGCTTTTGAGCCAAAATCACCTTTTTTTGTATCAGATATTCATCCTACAGCGGTAATAGATAAAACTGTAAAATTGGGAAGTGGATGTAAAATTGGTGCGAATTCTTATATTGGTAAAAATGTAGTTTTAGGTGATAATGTAATAATTTATCCTAATGTTTCAGTTTTTGATGATACCACAATCGGAAATGAGACCATAATTTGGTCTGGAACAGTAATTAGAGAACGAAGTAAAATTGGAAGTCATTGTATTTTTCATACAAATGTTAGTATTGGGGCCGATGGGTTTGGATACAGGCCAAGTAGTGATGGTAGTCATTTAGTTAAAATAGTGCACATTGGAAATGTTGTTATTGGGAATGGTGTAGAAATTGGTGCTAATTCTTGTGTTGATCGCGGTAAATTTAGTTCGACTATTTTAGGAGACGGATGTAAAATTGATAATTTAGTACAGATTGGTCATAACTCAGTTTTAGGAAGAAGTTGCATAATGGCTGGAAGTAGTGGTTTGGCAGGTTCGGTAACATTGGGAGATGGTGTAATTATTGGAGGAAGTGCCTCTATAAAAGATCACGTTACCATTCATTCTGGTGCAAAAGTTGGTGCGGGTTCGGGCGTAATTACAGACGTAGAGGCTGGCAAAACAGTTCTAGGTTATCCTGCGTGTGATTCTAGAGAAAAAATGAAGCAATGGGTGGCTTTGCGCAAACTCGGAAGAAACTAAGTTTTTAACTCTTTCTAAGCTAATTAATTGAGTGAGGGGACCAAATCTATAATTTGAAAGTACCAAATAATTAACGATATTTGTGAATCAAACTAACTAACCACAGATTATGGGAATGAATAAGAATACAGTGCTAGCTTGGGCAACATTAATAATGATAATTGTAGGTTTTGGATTAATTGCAATTGGAATTTTTAAATACAGAGATGTTTCCGCTTGGGGCTTTGCCTCTGTTGGTGTTGGTTTTTTCGCAAATGCATGGGTTTTTAATGCCTTAAAGGGAAGAATGTAAAAAGTAGCCAACTGTTTTTTAAGCAATCTTTAAATAAATTTTCAAAATAATATAGAATAATGAGCGACGATAAGAAAGTAATCTTTTCGATGAATAAGTTGTCTAAAACTTATCAATCAACAGGAAAACAAGTTTTAAAAGATATTTACTTAAGCTTCTTTTATGGAGCAAAAATTGGTATTCTCGGTTTAAATGGATCAGGAAAGTCAACGTTATTGAAAATTATAGCAGGAGTAGAAAAAAATTATCAAGGAGATGTAACTTTTTCTCCTGGTTATAAAGTTGGGTATTTAGAACAAGAACCACAATTAGATCCAGAAAAAACAGTTTTAGAAATTGTAAAAGAAGGAGTTGCAGAAACAGTAGCAATCTTAGATGAATACAATAAAATCAATGACATGTTTGGTTTAGAAGAAGTGTATTCTGATGCCGATAAAATGGATAAATTGATGGCGCAACAGGCGGAACTTCAAGATAAAATTGATGCTGCTAACGCTTGGGAGTTAGATACTAAATTAGAAATAGCAATGGATGCCTTAAGAACTCCAGATTCTGATAAGAAGATTGGAGTACTTTCTGGAGGAGAAAAAAGACGTGTTGCTTTGTGTAGGTTGTTATTACAAGAGCCAGAAATATTATTATTAGATGAGCCTACCAATCATTTGGATGCAGAGTCTGTACATTGGTTAGAGCAACATTTGGCACAATATAAAGGAACCGTTATCGCAGTGACGCACGATAGATATTTCTTAGATAATGTTGCTGGTTGGATTCTTGAGTTAGATAGAGGTGAAGGAATTCCTTGGAAAGGAAATTACTCTTCATGGTTAGATCAAAAGTCACAAAGAATGGCGCAAGAAAGCAAAACGGCTTCTAAACGTCAAAAAACATTAGAGAGAGAATTAGATTGGGTTCGTCAAGGAGCAAAAGGACGTCAAACAAAGCAAAAAGCGCGTTTAAAGAACTATGACAAATTAATGAGTCAAGATCATAAACAAGTTGATGAGAAATTAGAAATTTATATTCCTAGTGGACCGCGTTTGGGAACAAATGTAATTGAAGCTACTAGCGTTTCTAAAGCATATGGAGATAAATTATTATATGATAATTTAGAATTTAATCTTCCACAAGCGGGAATTGTTGGTATTATTGGTCCTAACGGAGCTGGTAAAACAACAATTTTTAAAATGATAATGGGTGAAGAAAAGGCTGACAAAGGTAATTTTAATGTGGGGCAAACTGCTAAAATTGCATATGTAGATCAAGCTCATTCAGATATTAACCCAGAAAAAACAATTTGGGAAAACTTTTCCGATGGACAAGATTTAGTTATGATGGGGGGAAAGCAAGTAAATTCTCGTGCATATTTAAGTCGTTTTAATTTTTCTGGAAGTGAACAAAATAAGAAAGTAAATACGCTTTCTGGTGGTGAGCGTAATAGGTTGCATTTAGCAATGACGTTAAAAGAAGAAGGAAATGTTCTTTTATTAGATGAGCCAACAAATGATTTAGATGTAAATACATTAAGAGCTTTGGAGGAAGGTTTAGAGAACTTCGCAGGTTGTGCAGTTATAATTAGCCACGATAGATGGTTTTTAGATAGAGTTTGTACACATATTTTAGCTTTTGAGGGAAATAGTGAAGTTTACTTTTTTGAAGGAGGTTTTTCTGAATATGAGGAGAACAAGAAAAAACGTTTAGGTGGAGATTTAATGCCGAAACGAATTAAATATAGAAAATTGATTCGATAATATCTAAAACTTTATATCAATTACTTTTATTAAAAAGCCCCATTTCTTAAAAGAAATGAGGCTTTTTACTTCTTCTTTTTCTATCACAATTAACCTTTTAATTGGATAAATTTATATTCAAATAATTTATTGTAAAACTAGAAAACTATACTGAGATAAAAATAGGTATAAATACCTGTTTTTCTAATTTCTAATGATTATTACTGATCTATCTTTTATTCTTACTTTCGTTTTTTTTGTATTTGCTAAATTTCTTTTAACAGTATTAAATCTTTTATTAGCAATATTAGTATTCTCTATTATAGGTTTTAGAAATTTATTACTTGGTTGATTATTAAGTCTATAAGGAGTATTTGTATTTCTCCTTGTTATTTCAGTTGGTTTTAAAGTTTTTACAATATTTAAATTAGAGGGTTTTCTATACGATAGAGTAACATTTCTTATTGATGTATTCTTTAAAGATGTTGAATTAGGTTTTCTCCTTCTTAAAATTTTACTTCTTTTACCAATTTCAGCATTTTGGTTTGCTCTGTAATAATAGTAGTTATTATCTTCTTTAATTCTTAAGTAGTTCGCCCTAAAGTGATTTCCATAAAAATAAGGATCTCTATAGCTACAAATATCTCCAATGTTTAAATTAATTTTTAAGCCATTATAATGGTAATAATTGTTTTTTACATTGCCGTAAAAAGTAGGATTTCCCCAATAATCATATCTTACTTTTAAATGACCAACATCTGTTAATTTTCCTCTATAATATTTCATGAAAACATTTCCAATTCTGATTACATTTCCATAACTATTATATCGGATAAATGAGTTTCCTATTCGCGTAATTCGACCTTTGTAATCTCTATATATTCCTCTTTCTCGATTTACATGGCTATTGTAGTAATTACTATTTGAATTAAAGTCAAATTCACCATTTGTGAAAATGAAGAATTGAATTCCTCGTTCTTCAAAATTCACAGAATTTTCATAGGTGTAATTGAACCCAATTCTGCTTGGTGATTTTTTGCCGTGATTGGCTTCAACAGTTGAAACCATTATGAATATTCCTAATAAAATGAATATACTTTTTTTCATAATGTATAGTTTTAGGGTTTTGCCTACTATAATTTATTTTTCGGTTTTCGTATTTGATTAGTGTAAATTCAAAGACTGTGCCAAAAAAGTATTTAATTTATTGATTTTTGTTTAAATTATTAAACTACTTGTTTTTAAATACTTGTTTTTTAATTGTTTATCTTTTTTCTAGGTAATGGAATTAAAAGATAAATAACTTGTAAATGGTAATCGGTTTTAACCAAAAAAATCAAATATTTTTTATGATTAATGTTATTGAGGAAAATTTGAAGAGAGGAATAACCCACTTTTAGAGCATGTTAACCACCAATACCTAGTAGAGGCCAAATGTTACTGAATGGTTCCCAATGTGCAGGTCTTACGATTGTATCAGGATAAGATAGTATGATAATGATTCCATCAGAAATTTGTAGTCTCATTAATTATTAAAAATGGCTTTTAGTAATATTTTAAAGGTTTTAAACGCGAAATAAATAGTGAAAATCATTAAAACTCCTGCTACTATTAAAATGATATATGATAAAAACTCTTTAGGAGTGTTATCAAATTTCTTCAAGGCCTTAAAACCAATGGTAAGTGTTATTGGAGAAGCAATAAATAGCAAAACTAAAAATCCTAAATATTTTAATCCTTTTCCTAACAAATTTATATCGATACTCATTTCTTGTAATTTTTAATAGCATTTCTAACGTTTCCAAATTTCGTTAATAATGCACATGCTTCAGATAAATCAATATTTAGATCTTGGGCTAACATTTTTTGTCCTCTTTCTACCAATTTATTGTTAGAAAGTTGCATATCAACCATTTTATTCCCTTTTATTTTCCCTAATTGAATCATTGTGGCAGTAGAAAGCATGTTTAATACTAGTTTCTGTGCAGTTCCTGCTTTCATTCTAGAGCTTCCTGTAACAAACTCTGGACCAACAATGACTTCTACAGGGAATTTAGAAGCGTTGGCTAAAGGACTATTTTTGTTACACGTAATACAGCCTGTAATAATATTGTTTGTATTACATTTTTCTAATGCAGAAATTACATAAGGTGTTGTGCCCGAAGCCGCAATGCCAATAACAACATCTTTATCTGTAATATTGTGCTCTTGTAAATCTAACCAACCTTGCTTTGTAGAATCCTCTGCAAATTCTACAGCTTTTCTAATCGCAATATCTCCCCCAGCAATAATACCAAAAACTAAATTATGTGAAACGCCAAAAGTTGGCGGACATTCAGAAGCATCCACAATTCCTAATCGACCAGAAGTGCCTGCACCTATATAGAAAAGTCTTCCATTATTTTGTAATTTGTTTACAATTTGCTCTGTTAAAGCTATAATTTGACTTAGAGCTTTTTCTACAGCTAACGGAACTGTTTTGTCTTCGTTATTAATATTTTTTAGGAGGTCTGATACAGGCATCTTTTCCAGATGATTGTATTTAGAATTTTGCTCGGTAGTTTTTATAAAGGTCATTATTCAAAAATACAGAATTCTGTGTAATAAATGTAACTATCTTTTATGTGATTTAACGCGAGTTATACTAAATCTAGGTATTATAAAGGAGATTTATTCGATGCACAATATTGTAGAAAAATGAGTTAAGAAAGTTAACTTTTCACAATCTTAGTGTTTGGACTTGCTTCATAAAAATATTTTAGTTTTTTTCAACTAAATCTATATTAAAAGTATCAGTTTCAGATATGTGAAAATAGCCTAAAGGAAAATGTTCTTCATTTGTTTTGTTTATCATATTACCTAATAATGATGAAGGAATGGCTTGGAAAGGTCCACCACCAGCTTGTCCCCCTTGGCTGACTAAAATCTCAAAATAAGTGTAATATTCTTTTGTCATACCAGACATTTTTAAATCTATGTTTTTGGGGAATTCAATATTTTCATCCTCATAAAAATAAGAGAAATTGTAATCAGTTCCGTTAAAGAAACGATCCTCAATTGTGATAAAATTATAGGTATCTATATTAAATAAGTAATAATTATCTACATCAACATTGTCTGTAAATGATATTTTTAATTCAATTTCCTCTCCAGAAAATAACGTTTCATCACCCTGAACAATCTCTGTAAATGGGGTCGATTTAACTTTTGTAGCTTTGCCTATATATGTTTCGTTATCATAAATAATTGTCAGTTCATATTCCACATCATCAGCAGGTATAAATGAAATTATGGGTTCGTAACTTCCATCCTCGTTTTCATCAGTAAAATTAATAATAGAGTTGTCTGATAAGTTTGTTAAAAAGACAGAAGCGTTAGTTACTGGTGGAATTGTATCGTCAAAATAATCTGCAGATAGACTGAGCTTAACAACTGTATTTGCAACTACTGGGGTTTCATCAAATAAAACTTCAAAAGTAGCATCTATAATCAGTTTTGGCTTAATTGAGGGAACATCAACATCGATTACTTTTTCACAATTTGTAAAAAGTACTAGTAATAAAAGAAAAATTATTTTTATGTTTTTCATAAGAGTGATATACTTAAAACCTTGTACAAAGGTCTAGAATTTAAAATTATATGTAACAGATGGTACCATGCCAAAGATAGAGGTTTGTATGGCTTCGTTTCTGAAGGTATCTCTATTTTGTGTAAAATTTATAGAAGCAGCGTTTTGGCGTCCATACAAATTGTAAATACCAAAGATCCATTCTGTTTGTAATTTTCTATTTTTATTTTTTCTTGGTTTTAATGTTGCAGAAATATCTAACCTGTGATATGTTGGTAGTCGATCTGCATTTCTTCTATTATCATCATAAATTGGTACGTTAAGATTTTTTATTTCATATTGACCTACGGGATAGTTCGTTGGTTGGCCAGTTTGAAAAACAAAATTAGTGTTGAACTTCCATTTTTCGTTCAATTTATAACTTGCATTAATAGAAAAATCATGGGTTTTGTCATAAGGTGTATTATACCATTCTCCACTATTAATTCCTGGCTCATTTTCCCTTCTTCCGGGGGTTTGCTGTTCTGATCTAGAGAATGTATAGGCTAACCAACCTTTCAGTTTACCCTCATTTTTTTTAAACAACAATTCTAAACCGTAAGCTCTTGCTTTTCCATTTAAAATAACAGTTTCAATTTCATTATTGGCTACTAAATTTGCTCCGTTTATGTAGTCAATTCTGTTTTGAATATCTTTGTAAAAGGTTTCTGTTTCTAAAGAGTATTTTCCGTCTTTTATAGATTTAAAATAACCAATAGCGTATTGATCTAACAATTGTGGTTTTATATATTTTCCGCTTGGTGTCCAAACATCTAGTGGAGTGGGAGAAGCTGTGTTAGATAATAAATGAAAGTATTGAGCCATTCTGTTGTAACTGGCTTTTATAGAAGTATTATCGCCTAAAAGATAAGATATTGAAGCTCTCGGTTCGAAATTGTTAAAAGCACTAATCACATCACTCTTATTAAAGGTGTCAAAACCAATTGGCTCAGCGGATTCATACTTTTTGAATTCACTGTTATAGATAACGGCCTCATCATTTGCATAAACATTTAACTCATCTTGGCCTAGCCTTGTAAAATTGCTAAAACGAATTCCATATTGCAACTGAAGTTTATCGTTAATTTTATGTTCAGCATCGATATATGCAGCAAATTCGTTCGCATATTTGTCTATTAATTTCTCAGCAACAATTCCGGAATCCTCTCTATTTGGTTTTATTTCTCCTGGATTAAATTTACTGTATATGTTGTTTATCCCATAACTCAATTTAATTTTATTGCTTAAATAATGTTTAAAATCATATTTGAGATTATAGTTTGTAATACCCGAATCCCATTCGAAACCAACGAAATCAAGTGTTAATCCATAGAAATAATCAGAATAGATTAACGATAAGTTAGAAAATAATTGGTCTGAAAAAAGATGATTCCAGCGTAAATTAGCAACTTTGTTTCCATAGGTATTCACAAAATTATCATTAATACCAAACAAATCTTTCCCAAAATAACCAGAAAAGAAAACACTGTTTCTATCATTAACTCGGTAGTTTATTTTTGTATTTAAATCATAAAAATATGCTTTATTATCATTATTGAACAGAGGTAAAAACAAATGGGCATAAGAAGATCTACCACCAACTAAAAAAGAAATTTTCTCTTTTTTTATAGGCCCTTCAATCAATAATCTAGATGAAACTAATCCAATTCCTCCAGTAACATTTAATTCTTTGCTATTTCCTTCCTTTTGATAAATATCTAAAACAGAAGATAATCTTCCTCCGTATTTTGCAGGAATTCCTCCCTTGTATAAATTTACATTTTTTATAACGTCAGGATTAAATACAGAGAAAAACCCGAATACATGAGAAGAATTGAAGACGATAGCTTCATCTAATAAAATTAAGTTTTGATCGGCGGCACCACCTCTTACATTAAATCCAGAAGCTCCTTCACCAGCGCTTGTAACTCCAGGTAACAAAATCAGAGATTTTATAATGTCTGATTCACCGAGAACAACAGGTATTTGTTTAATTGTGGCAGATGTGAGTTTGTTTACACTCATCTGTGGAGTTCTAACATTTAAATTTTCAATATTGGCCTCTATGATAATTTCATCTAGACTTTCTGCTTCTTCACTTAAATTAAAGTTTTGAGAAAGTTCTCCCTGTAAATCTATAGTTTTATTAATTGGAAAATAACCTAAGGAGCTTAGCTGAATTCTGTAGGTTCCTTTTGGTAATGTAACAGAATAGAATCCGTATTCATTGGTTGTAGTTCCAATATTAATCTCAGGAAAGTAAATAGAAACTCCTATTAATGTTTCATTACTCGCTTTATCGTATACAGTACCACTAATTGTCATTTTTTCTTGACTAAATACAGTGAAGCTGATTAAGAATAAAAAACAGATAATTTTTTTTAGATGCGGCATTCTTTTTTCTTTTGTAAAAATTTTATGAATAAATATTTATAAATTTTGGTAAATCATATTGATAAGGTTTCGTTAAAACCACAATTGATTAACTGTTCTTGTAGGTTTTTGATTTTTTTGTAAAATGATGTAATTTGGTTTTCTTGGGAGTATCTGTTATAGTTAATAGATATGTGGTTGAGTAATATTTTTATTGTTTACTTGTTTTGTATAAACACTAAACAAAAGTACAATTATATCTCCAATAAAACATAAAAAATGTTTTTAAATAACTTTTAAAAACAAAAAAAACCGATGAATAACATCGGCTTTTATAAAACGTATATTAGTTTTAAAATCTAAATGGATTCTAAAATGCTATTTAAAGTAGCGTTAGGCCTCATTGCTGTATCTGCTAAACTATCATTTGGCTGATAGTAGCCACCAATGCTGTTTGCATTACCTTGAATCTTATTTAGTTCTTCAATTATTTTATTTTCATTTATTCTTAAATTATCTGATATTATTGAGAAAGAAGCTTTTAATTCTGCATCTTTATTTTGATTAGCTAAACCTTCTGCCCAATACATTGCTATGTAAAAATGAGTTCCTCTATTATCTATTTCTCCTACTTTTCTTGAAGGAGATTTGTCATTTTCTAAGAACTTATCTGTCGCATCTTCAAGTGTTTCAGCTAAAACTAAAGCCTTCGAATTATTGTTTGAATTTCCTAGATGTTCTAAAGAAACCGCTAAAGCTAAAAACTCTCCTAAAGAATCCCAACGTAAATGATTTTCTTTTAAAAATTGTTGAACATGTTTTGGAGCTGAACCACCAGCACCTGTTTCAAATAATCCTCCGCCATTCATTAGTGGAACAATTGATAACATTTTGGCAGAAGTACCAACTTCTAGTATTGGAAATAAATCTGTTAAGTAATCACGTAAAACGTTTCCGGAAACAGAAATAGTATCTTCACCTTTTACAAGTCTTTCCAAAGTGAATTGAGTTGCTTTTATTGGCGATAAAATTCTAATATCTAAATCAGAAGTATCATGTGTTGGTAAATATAAATTTACCTTTTTAATGATTTCTGCATCATGAGCTCTATCTTCATCTAGCCAGAAAACTGCTGGTGTTTGTGTAGCTCTTGCTCTTGCAACTGCTAATTTTATCCAATCTTGAATAGGTAAGTCTTTGGCTTGACACATTCTCCAGATATCACCTTCTTCAACAGTGTGCTCTAAAAGTAGATTTCCAGAGGCATCTTCAACAATTACTTTCCCAGCAGAAGCAATTTGAAAAGTTTTATCATGAGAACCATATTCTTCAGCTTTTTTAGCCATTAAACCAACATTAGGAACTGTACCCATTGTAGTCGGATCAAAAGCACCATTCTTTTTACAAAAATCTATTGTAGCAGAGTAAATACCTGCATAAGAGCTATCAGGAATTACTGCTTTGGTATCTTGTAATTCTCCTTTAGCATTCCACATTTGTCCAGAAGTTCTTATCATTGCTGGCATCGAAGCATCGATAATTACATCAGAAGGAACATGGAGATTAGTAATTCCTTTATCAGAATCTACCATGGCTAAATCTGCATTTTTTTCAAAAGCAGCATCAATATCTTTTAAAATTTCAGCTTTTTTCTCAGCAGAAACTTCGTCAAGATTGCTTATTAAGTTACCAAATCCGTTATTTGCATCAAATCCAATTTTATCAAAAGTAGCTTTGTGCTTTTCAAATAATTCTTTGAAATATGTTCTTACAGCGTGTCCAAAAATAATTGGGTCAGAAACCTTCATCATAGTTGCTTTCATGTGTAACGAAAGCAGTACTCCGTTTTCAGCTGCATCTGTAAATTCTTTATCTAAAAAAGCTAGTAATGATTTTTTATTTAATACTGTTGCATCTATAATTTCACCATCAATAAGAGGTAAATTACTCTTTAATGTAGTTTTTGTTCCGTCATGAGCAATATGCTTAATGTGAACATTTGTTGCTTTTTCTAGGGTAACAGATTTTTCATTATGAGCAAAATCTCCTTCACTCATAGTTGCAACATGGGTCTTAGAATTCGAACTCCAAGCGCCCATAGAGTGTGGGTTTTTTCGAGCGTAATTTTTAATGGCTTTTGGAGCTCTTCTGTCGGAGTTTCCCTCTCTTAACACGGGATTTACTGCAGAGCCTTTAACTTTATTATACAAAGCTAAAACAGCTTTATCTTGATCTGTTATTACTTCCTCTGGATAATTAGGCAATTTATAACCTAATGTTTGTAATTCAGAAATTGCAGCTTTTAGTTGAGGTACAGAAGCACTAATGTTTGGTAGTTTAATAATATTTGCTTCCGGTTTTTTTGCTAAATCCCCAAGATAAGCTAAGGCATCTTCAACTTTTTGATCTTCAGTTAAATATTCTGAAAAGTTAGCAAGAATTCTTGAGGCTAAAGAAATATCTTTTACTTCAATTTCTATATTTGAAGATTTTGTAAAAGCTTTTACTATTGGTAAGAAAGAACGGGTTGCTAAAGCAGGAGCCTCATCAGTCTTTGTGTATACAATTTTAGCCGTTTTGCTCATTGTGAATTATATTTTAAATGTTTTTTTATTTAACAAAATAATTTTCGTGAAAAATTGAAGCAAATCTATGAATTTAAAGTGATATTTATATTGATTAATAGTTATTAATTGCATGTTTTTTATATGATTTTGATAATAAATCAATGAGCATAAAGATTAGTAATAATTTGTTCAAAAAAATCATCTAATATTTAAAATACAGAGCATGTTTTTTTAAAATTTGAACAGGTAAAATTTGTAAAAAAAAAAGCGTTGTGAATAAACACAACGCTTTTTTTAAATCTATGTAAAAGAGATTATTTTCTTCTTTTTTCAGTAATTCTAGCTTTTTTACCAGTAAGTCCTCTAAAGTAGAAAATACGAGCTCTACGTACTTTACCTCTTTTGTTAACTTCAATTTTTTGAATAGAAGGTAAGTTTACAGGAAAAATTCTTTCTACACCAACAGTACCAGACATTTTTCTGATTGTAAATGTTTCAGAAGCTGCAACTCCTTTTCTTTGAATAACTACACCTCTAAAAAACTGAGTACGTACTTTTTCTCCCTCTTTAATTTCGTAATAAACAGTGATTGTATCACCAGCTGCAAATTCTGCAAATTCTTTTCTTGCTACGAACTCGTCTTGTACAAACTTTACTAAAGCTTCCATATCTTAATATTTATATTTTTTGCAAAAGCAACATTCACGATTTCTTCGTCAGAGGTTGTTTTAGCGGTTGCAAAAGTAACAATTATTTTTTATTCAAAAAATTAAAATTAATTATTTTTTTAATTGATAATTGGTACAATAGAAAACCCAGAACTTGCGAGATTCCTGGCCATTTACTTTTATAATTATTGGTTCTAACTCTGTTACGTTATCAAAATAATTAATTAATAAAGGATGGTGACTTCCTTTAAGATCTTTATTCTTGAAGCGTTTATCAGAATCTATAAACAATCCGTTTTTAGAATTTAATGTTGATAAATCATCGCCTAAATAATCGAAATGTAGAGCATGTAAACCTATGATATTTTGAGCATATACTTTTTGATCCATATAAAAGTTTAAACAAGCGGATGTTTTATAGTTATCATCAGAAAATACAAATGTGTTTGGGTATTTCTCTTGTAGTTTTTCGGTTTCTAAAGCTAATTCTTTCCAACCAACCCAAGTATCGTCACTTTTTATAGGAACTAAATAGAATAAGATTTGAAGGCTTACTAAAACGTGAAAGACAACTGAAAATATAATTTGAGTCTTTAATAATTTCTTATTGATAAACATTCCTGCTAATATGATTCCTGTAATATAAGAAGGCATCATCCAGTTTAGTTTTACCCAATAAATAGGAGTAAGGCTAAAGAAACCAACAAAAGTTGGAATAAAGAACGATAATAAAAATAACGTTTTGGCTTGTGGGATTTTAAATTTAAATAACGCTCTTTTTACATATTTATACGTAAATGTGATAAAAATTAAAAATAAAACGGGCAATAATAAGAACATCTGATGTCCTATCGCCCCGAAGAACTTTGTGGGTGATATTTTAAATTCAGTGATAGAACTCGTTCTTTCTGATGATTGAAATGTAAATGATGCAAACTCGTTTTGATAGTTCCAATACCAAACAGGGAATGTTACTGCAACAGATATTATTAACGAAACCCAAAGCCAAGGAGAAAGTAATAATTTTATATATTTATTAGAAAAAAATATAAATGCAATTAGTCCTATTTGCAATAATAAAGATGTGTATTTACTGTCAAATGCAAGACCCATTGCAATTCCACCTAAAAACCAAAACCATTTTTTTTCTTCAAAAATTGCTTTGTAAAGACAAATTAAACTCAAGGTCCAGAATAATAAAAGTGGAACATCTGGTGTCGAGTTGAATGATAAAATGGATACAAATATGGTAGTAGCAAATAAAACAATAGCTCGATGTAACCTCTGTTTAGATAAAAAGTAAAATGCTAGTTTGTAGAAACTTATTATTGTTAATGAAGTAATTACGAAATCAGCCAATTTGATTGAAAAAATAGATTGTCCAAAAACCTCTGTAAATATTCTCAAAATATATCCAATCATTCCTGGATGATCAAAATATGAAAGTGATAAATTTTGTCCGTATAAATAGTAATAGGCATCTTGAGGCATTAATCCCATGAAAGGGAGCAATATCAAACGAAATAGTTGAAACCCTAAAACCCAAGAAATAGCTTTATTGTCTTTTATTAGCTTTTTTAATGTATTCAAATTTTGAAGTTCTAATATTTTTGTTTAAACATTTATATGGCTTACTTGTTTAGTAAATCGGGTCTTATTTCTTGGGTCCTTTTGTAAGCTTGTTCGCTTCTCCAATCATCAATTTTAGGAAAATTCCCTGATAATAAAACATCAGGAACTTTCATTCCTTCAAACTCTGAAGGCCTCGTGTATACAGGAGGTGACAATAAATTATCTTGAAAAGAATCTGTTAATGCGGATTGTTCATCGCCAATAACACCAGGAATTAAGCGGACAATAGCATCGACTAAAACTGCAGCTGCTAATTCTCCACCAGTCAAAACATAATCGCCAATAGAAATTTCTTTAGTTATATATTTATCACGAATTCGTTGATCTACACCTTTATAATGCCCAGTTAAAATAAGGATGTTTTCTTTTAAAGATAGCGTGTTCGCAGTTCTTTGGTTTAATGTTTGTGCATCTGGAGTCATATAAATAACTTCATCATATGTTCTCTCTGCATGTAGTTGTTTAATACAATTTGCAATGGGTTCTATCATCATTACCATACCTGCACCGCCACCAAACTGTGTATCATCAATCTGTTTGTAATTACCCAAACCATATTCACGTAAATCGTGAATTACAATTTCTGCTAAACCTTTATCTTTAGCTCTTTTAACAATAGAGTGATTAAAGGGACTTTCTAGTAAATTTGGGGCAACTGAAATAATATCTATTCGCATGTTTGCAAATGTAACATTTTTGTTGGGTTTAGAAACGAATGGTTTTTAGATTCTACATTAATTAAGAAGACTTAAATATTACATGTTATTTTTTTAATTGATGATTATTATTACTTAATTTTGATGTTTATATGGAAGAATTAACATTAACAACTCCCGCGCTTTTATTTTCTGCAATTTCTTTAATTATGTTGGCATATACTAATCGATTTTTAGCTTATGCAGCTGTTATTAGAAACTTACATGGTATTTATTTAGAGAAGAAAGAGGTTTCCTTATTAAGACAGATTAAGAACCTAAAACTCCGTTTAACTCTTACAAAGTGGATGCAGATTTTTGGTATTTCTAGTTTATTGTTTTGTGTTGTAACCATGTTTTTGATATACGTACATCTAAATACAACAGCAGTTTGGGTATTTGGTTTTGCTTTAATATTATTGATTATTTCTCTGTCTTTGTTGATAAAAGAAATACAAATTTCTACGCAAGCATTACAACATCATATAGCTGATATTGAAGGTCATTTAAATAAAAAATAAAACTATTTTTATATCATCAAATTAAAGTTAAATTTTAAGTATGAGCCAAAGATATAGTTATTGAAAAAAAGAATAGCTCCCTGAAACAGAGAGCTATTTTTTTTGAAAAGATATATTTTATTTTACATCCATTAATTCAACATCGAAAATTAATGTAGCATCAGGTGGAATTACTCCTCCTGCACCTGCAGAGCCATAAGCTAAATTAGAAGGTATTACAAAACGTGCTTTATCGCCAACTTGTAATAATTGAATTCCTTCATCCCATCCAGAAATAACTTGACCAACACCAACATTAAAATCGATTGGTTGTTTTCTTTTGTAAGAAGAATCAAAAACAGTTCCATCTAACAATTGACCTTTGTAGTGCACAGAAACTCCAGCACCTTTTGTTGCTTTTTTTCCTTCGCCTTTTTGTAAGATTTGGTAACGTAAACCACTTGCGGTTTCATCATAACCGGCAGCAACTTTGTCTAACATTTCTTTTTGAGCAGCTTTTGCCTCTGCTTCGCGCTTTTCTCTAGAGCCTTCAAAAGTTCTGAACGCCTCAACCGCATTAAAAGCTTCAGCATGTGCTCCAACTCTTATGATTTCTAAAGCTTTTAATTCTTCACCTTGAGCAATCGTATCTACGATGTCTTGTCCTTCGATAACAGAACCAAAAACAGTATGTTTACCATCTAACCATGGAGTAGGAACGTGGGTAATATAAAACTGACTTCCGTTTGTTGCAGGACCAGAATTGGCCATTGCTAATTTACCTGGAGCATCATGCTTTAAGTCTGGATGAAATTCATCATCAAATTTATATCCAGGATTTCCTGTTCCTGTTCCAAGTGGGCAACCACCTTGAATCATAAAATCTGGAATTACTCTGTGGAATTTTAATCCATCATAATAAGGGGTCCCTTGGTCTTTTACAGAATTTTCTAAATTTCCTTCTGCTAAAGCCACAAAGTTACCAACAGTTCCTGGTGTTTTTTCTTGTTCTAATTGTACTAAAATGTCACCTTTTGAAGTAGTGAATTTTGCGTAGATTCCGTTATTCATTGTTTTCTTATTTAATCGTTGTTATTCGTGTAAGTTATGAAATGGGTGTAATTAAAATTAATTTTTTGCATTTAAAATTGATAAACCATAAGACAAACCGATGTTTATATTTGATGAATTAACATTTCCAAATGGTGACCACATTTGTCCGCCTGCAATGTTGAAAGAAAAATCATTACTAACGTGATAATTAATCCCTAATGTTGGTCTTACTAAAACACCTTCGCCAGAATCAACTCTTCCTCCTCCAGCAACTCCTGCAGCAGCCTCCGCGAATAAAGATAATTTGTCGTTTGCAAATTTATTAGATTTAATACCTAAACCAAAAATTCCGTGAGCATAACCTCCAGATTTTCCTTTATGTGCAAATGATGCTTCCCCAGCAATATAAAGACGATGGTTTAAATCATAATTTACTTTTAGAGCAATTAATTGAAGGTCACTTGCAGGTATTCCAAATTTAGCGACATCAAAGTATATCTGATTCTGAGCAGAAATTTGAATACCTTGAGTTTTAATTTTTGTTATTTTTTCCTTTGAAAAAGGATGAGAAATACCTCCACTTAAACCATAATATTTCAAACTAAAACCAGTTGTAATAGCTTCAAAACTAGCTATTCCTCCGAGTGATTTATGGTATCCTCCGTGAACACTTAAGCCAAATTTTTCGGTTATTTTTAAATCTGCCCCAATATTTGGGTATAAAGTAAGTCCTCCTTCAGGAAAAATTCTACCACCAGCTGCACCAATACCTAATTTACCAAAGAAATTTACGTACTTTGTTTCTATGAAATTTTTCCCTGCTCCAAAAAATACATCCATAAAACCAGCAGTTAAACCACCATACATGGCATCTACATGAGCATAAATAAAAGTATTATGAGTTAAG
>JAQXAP010000005.1 GCA_029252865.1 Polaribacter sp. | reverse complement strand
CATTAATCGTAGAAGATCCTGTTAAAGTTTTATACAATTCATCAGAAACATCTACTCCAATTGAAGCAAAGGTTTCGTCATAGGCTTTTTTATGGATTTCTTCAGAATCTATGATTACGCCATCCATATCAAAAATTATACATTTTATTTCAGCTGGTAAATTTGTTTTCATCAATAATATATAATTAGTCCTGCACTTTTAGGTTTTAATTTAAAAATTTCTCTTTTAATTCTGGTGCTGGTATCATGCAGCTTTCCTTTTTTCCAAACCATTTATATCTGTTTTTAGCGATATAATCATATATTAAATTTCTAAAACTTTCAGGAAATAAGAATAAAATATATGTAAGATTCCAAATTCCTTTAAACTGTTGCATAATTTTTAAGGCAGCAGTGGATTTAATATCATAGGAGATACCAGGCTCATATAAAATTATCGAATCAATTTTAGAAATGTCAATTCCCAAATGATCTGTAATTTCTTTTCCTGTTTTCGATTGTAATGAACTAAATAAAAAGACGTTTTTTTTATCGTACTTAATAACTTTTAGTACAGCATCATTGCATAAATTACAAATATCATCAAATAAAATAATCTTTTTGTCTTTAGGTATATCTATCATTGGTCTAAATTCATAATTTAAAAATACAAATGTACTTTATCTTTTTTTTATATTTCATGTAACATTTATTATAATTAAACGTCTTATGGTTAAGCTTAGATAAAATGAATATTTGTTTTAACAAAATATTAGTAAGCGCAATTAACAACAGTAATTATTTTAGCTAAAAATAACATCACTATGATAAAAATTGAAAAATTGCATAAATCTTATCCAATAGGTAAAGATTCTCTTCATGTTTTAAAAGGAATCGATTTACATATTAAAGAAGGTGAATTCGTTTCTATTATGGGATCTTCTGGTTCTGGTAAATCTACCTTATTAAATATTGTTGGTTTGTTAGATGGACATGATGAAGGAAATTATTTTTTAAATGGACAGTTGATGAAGGATTTAAATGAAAAAAAGGCCGCCATATTAAGAAATAAATTTTTAGGTTTTGTTTTTCAATCATTCAATTTAATTTCATACAAAACAGCTTTAGAAAATGTTGCATTGCCTTTATATTATAAGGGAGTTAAGAGAAAAGAACGCTTAAAAATAGCCTTAGATTATTTAGAAAAAGTAGGGTTGAAAGATTGGGCAAATCATTTACCAAATGAATTATCCGGTGGACAAAAACAGCGTGTTGCAATCGCGAGAGCTCTAGTAACAAAACCGAAAGTGGTTTTGGCCGATGAACCTACTGGAGCTTTGGACTCAACAACAACAGACAATGTAATGGATTTGTTAAGAGATATTAATAATGAAGGAATGACTGTTTTTGTAATTACTCATGAGGAGGAAGTGGCAGAGCAGACAAAAAGAATTGTTCGTTTAAAAGATGGAGTTATTATCAGCGATGAGTTAACAACAGGGAATAAACAAGTAAAAGAGGCAATTAAAGCTGTTTAAGTATGTTTGATTTAGATCGTTGGAGAGAAATTTTTCAAAGCATCAGTAAAAATAAGTTACGTTCTGTAATGTCGGGTTTTACTATATCGTTTGCTATTTTATTGTTTACTTTATTATTTGGAGTTGTAAATGGATTGAGTAATACCTTTAAAGATGCATTTGTAGATGATGCTCAAAACTCTATGTTTGTTAGGGTTGGAAGAACGACCAAACCATATAAAGGGTTGCAGAGTGGTAGGGTAATTCAGTTAAAAAATGAGAATTACGACTATGTAACGAAAACTTATGAGGATAAAATTCAGTACCAAACTGCAAGAATTTATAAAAATGTAAATATTACTTACAAAACAAAGCAAGACAATTATACCTTGAGAGCCGTGCATCCTGACCATCAGTTTTTAGAGAAAACGATTATGGATGAAGGCAGATATATCAATACAAGAGATTTAAAGGAGAAAGCCAAAGTTCTTGTTATAGGAAGATTGGTGAAGAAAGATATTTTTGGAGAAAAACCAGCATTAGGAAAACGTGTTAATGTGAATGGGATTTCCTATAAAATTATCGGTATTTTCTCTGATGATGGAGGTGATAATGAGGAACGATTGACATACATGCCAGTGACAACAGCACAAATGTTATATGGTAATAATGACTATATCAGTGAAATGAATTTAGGCTACAATCCGAGTTTATCATTAGATGAGGCAGTTGCATTTGGAAATAGGCTAGAACGCGATTTGAGAAAAAGGTTGAATATTCATCCAGACGATCAAGGTGCTATTAGAGTTCGAAATATGGCTGAGGCTAACAAGGGTATTGGTCAGTTTATGGGAGTTCTTTATTTTTTAGTGATTCTCATAGGTTCGGGAACGCTAATTGCTGGTATTATTGGGATTAGTAATATCATGATTTTTGTAATCAAAGAACGTACTAAAGAATTTGGAATCCGTAAAGCATTAGGAGCACAACCGTCATCCATTATCGGAATGGTGGTGCAAGAATCAATACTAATAACTACCATTGCTGGGTATTTAGGACTCTCTTTAGGTTCTTACATTTTAAGTGCTATAGGAGATACACTTGAAGCATATTTTATTAAAGATCCAAGTGTTAGCCCAGAAATTGTTATTGGAGCAACCTTCACATTAATTATTGCAGGTTTAATAGCTGGTTTTTTACCAGCAAAAAAGGCCGCACGTATCAAACCAATTGTAGCATTAAGAGCAGATTAATTATGAAATTTTTATTTGATTCAGATACTTGGCAAGAAATTTATGGAAGCATTCGTAAAAATAAATTAAGAACGTTTATTACAATTCTTGGAGTTTGGTGGGGTATATTTTTATTAGTGGCTCTTTTGGGCGGAGCACGTGGAATTGAGAATGGTTTTAATAGATTGTTTGGTAATTTTGCAACCAATAGTGTTTTTATTTGGACACAATCTACAGATACTCCTTTTAAGGGGTTTCAGAAAGGCAGACGTTTTCGATTGACCTTTAATGATATTGAGGTTCTCAAGAGTGAATATAAGGAAGAAATTAAGTTTTTAGCTCCAAGAAGTCAAACAAATAATTTAATTATTAAAGATTTTAAGTCTGGTAATTTTAGGGTGAGTGGAGATTATCCAGTATTGGATAAAATTCAAAAGAAGAGTTTAATTTACGGACGCTTTATCAATACGAATGATATTTTAAGAAAATCTAAGGTCTGCGTGATATCAGAAGATATCTACAAGCAATTGTTCGAGAAAAATATCAACCCAATAGGTGAGTATATTAAAATAAACAATATTGGATATCAAGTTGTAGGTGTTTATGAACCACCAACAACAATTAGCTTTGATGGAGAAGCCGCTTACATTCCGTTTACCACGTTTCAAAAAGTTTATAATAGAGCAGATAAAATTGATTGGATGATGATTACAGCTAATGAGGGAGTTGATATAAATCAAATGGAAACAGATATTTTGTTGTCTCTTAAAAACCTGCACAAAGTACATCCAGAGGATGATAGAGCTTTTGGTAGCGTAAATTTAGGAAATGAAATAGGTAAAGTTACTGGCTTTTTAACAGGGATGCAATTTTTAACATGGTTTGTAGGAATCGCAACCTTAATCGCAGGTGTTTTTGCTATTGGGAATATTTTATTGATAACAGTGAAAGAACGTACAAAAGAAATTGGTATCAGAAGAGCTATTGGAGCAACACCGATTGAAATACGCAGGCAAGTTGTACTTGAATCTGTATTTTTAACGACGGTAGCAGGTATGTTGGGTATCTTTTTTGGTGCATTAATATTGTATGCTATCGAGAGGTTCTTTGGACAAGGAGATGATGCTGTACTGGTAAATCCTACAGTCAATATACCAATTATACTAATTGCCTTTTCAATTTTGATTGTATTAGGTACACTTATAGGAATGATTCCTGCCTTTATGGCAACCATTATAAAACCAATAGAAGCTTTAAGAGAAGAATAAAACAATCAACAAATTATGAGTAAAAGAGCAAAATTTATTTTAATTACGATAGTCATCCTATTTGTAGGAGCACTTATTTATTTCGGAAAAAAGAATAAAAAGAGTATTGTACAGTTTGAAACCGAAACCCCTTTTAAAACAACTATTGTTAAGAAAACTGTGGCCACCGGAAAAGTAATTCCTCTAGAAGAAGTAGAAATTAAGCCACAAATTTCAGGAATTATAGATAAAATATATTTAGAGGAAGGTTCTATTGTAAAGACAGGAGATTTAATAGCGACTGTTCGGGTTGTGCCAAATATTCAAAATTTAAATAGTGCAAAAGGAAGAATAAAAAACTCGAAGTTATCCTTTAATAATGCCAAAAATAACTTTGTAAGAACCAAAGGTCTTTTTGACAAAGGAGTTATTTCACGTCAAGATTTTGAAAACGCTGAATTGAATTATAACAATGCCAAGGTAAATTTAGAAAATGCACAATCTGACTTGGAAATTATTCAAAAAGGGTCAACTGCAGAAAATGGAAGTACTGCGAATACAAATATTAGAGCAACTGCCTCAGGTATGATTGTTGAGATTCCCGTGAAGAAAGGATATCAAGTAATAGAGTCAAATAACTTTAATGCAGGGACTACTATTGCGACGATTGCAGACATGACCCAAATGATTTTTGAGGGTAAAGTAGATGAGTCTGAAGTAGGTAAATTGGTAAATGGCACTGCCATTGACATTTCTCTCGGTGCAATCGAGAATAAGAAATTCCCTGCAAAATTAAATTTTATCGCGCCTAAAGGGACTGAAGAGGGTGGTGCTGTGCAATTTAAAATCAAGGCAGATGTGACGTTAGATAATAATTATTTTATTCGAGCAGGTTATAGTGCGAATGCAAATATTATTTTAGAGAAAAGAGACAGTGTATTGTCAATAAAAGAGGCGCTATTGCGTTTTGACAAAGAAACAGAAGAACCATATGTAGAAGTAAAAATGATTGATGGAGCTTTTGAAAAGAAAATACTTAAATTAGGAACTTCTGATGGAGTAAATGTTGAGGTTTTAGAAGGGGTTACTAATGAGGATGAAATAAAAATTTGGAATAAAGTATCTAAAGGCGATGAGGAAAAAGAAGATTAGAAATTTTTAATTTTTGAAAAAATTAGCGAAATATCTGGTTTTCGAGTTTTCTTTAATAAGTTCTTTCATAAATCTCTATTATTGTTGTTCAGAAAACTTTAAATAGTTAAAACCATTAAAGTATTTATTAGAAAGAAAAGAAAATGTGCAGTAAATTATCGATGATTAAATAAAATTATATCATTCAGGTATTTACATTTCAGTATATTAAAGATTTGTGGTACACATAAAAATCTTTAATTATTAATTGAATAAACATCATTTAAATGCAAAAAAGTTATTATATTTGCAGCCTTAAAAATAAACAATAAATATTTAATTTATGAATCATTACGAAACTGTTTTCATTTTGAATCCCGTTTTATCTGACACTCAGATAAAGGAGACAGTACAAAAGTTCGAAGATTATTTAGTATCCAAAGGAGCTGAAATGATCTCAAAGGAAGATTGGGGCTTAAAGAAATTAGCTTATCCAATCCAAAAGAAAAAAAGTGGTTTTTATCACTTATTAGAGTTTAAAATTGCTGGAGAAGAAATCTCTGCATACGAGTTAGAATTTAGAAGAGATGATAGCGTTATGCGTTACCTAACTGTTAAATTAGACAAACATGCAGCTGCTTGGGCAAAAATTAGAACTGAACGTGTTAAATCTACAAAAAAATAAGAAATGGCATCAATAGAACAACAAGCAAAAGGTGGTAAATCTGCTGACGTTAGATA
>JAQXAP010000037.1 GCA_029252865.1 Polaribacter sp. | reverse complement strand
TTTAAAACAAGTTCGCGAGATTTTCTTAAAACATCAAATTGTATGTTCATTTTTATATGTAATTTTGAGTTGTAAATATAAAGCATAAAAATGAAGAAAGTATATTTTTTACAAACTTGTAATACATGCCGGAGAATTTTAAAAGAAGTAAATACGGATGGTTTTGAGCGTCAAGAAATTAAAACGAACAAAATTACAACCACTCAATTAGAAGAAATGTATGCGTTTTCGGGAGGCTATGAAGCTCTTTTTAATAAACGTGCAAAACTTTATAAAACTATGGATTTAAAAAACCAAGTTTTATCTGAAACCGATTATAGACAGTTTCTTTTAGATGAATACACGTTTTTAAAACGTCCGGTTTTTATTGTGGAAGAAGAAATTTTTATAGGAAATAGTAAAAAGGTAATTGAAAATTTAAAAGAGAAAATCGGTTAAATCTTATCTTTTAGTTATTTTTTTGTGATGTATTTATAGCTTAAGAAAAAATTATATCTAATTCATTTTTTGTAATCTTAGTTTTTATAAAAAAACTAAGTTTTCTGATATACCTTTATTAAGTTTTCTGCTTCTTTTTTTGCACTCCAATTTTTTAGTATTTCTTCTCTAGCTTGTTTTCCTAGGTGTGGAATTTCATTTTTTATAGATTTCGATAACAGAATTTCTAACTCAGAAACATTACCTGCTTCAAATAAATAACTGTTTTTAGAATGCGTTATTAATGATGAATGAACTCCAACATTTTTAGTTGCAATTACTGAACAACCACAAGACATTGCTTCTGCTGTTACTAGAGAAAATCCTTCTGAAAAACTTGGGACAACCACAATTTTTGACGACTGATAATAAGAAATAATATCTGAGGTTTCATTTACAAAATAAACTTTACTTTCTATCGCATGCTTTTTTACAATTACTTTTAGCTCTTCTAAAAAAGCAGGTTTATCTATTTTACCGACAATTACTAATGCCCAATTTTTCTGATCTTTCAAAATCCTTATAGCTTCTAGTAAAATAGCTTGTCCTTTTGCTTTACGAACTCTTCCTGCGCATAAAATAATATTTTCCTGCTGAATGCTAGAAAGCCTTTTATTGTTATCTGGCTTAAACAAATCAACATTTACTCCATGGCCAACAATTGTATTTTCTAAACCTAGTTTTTTACTCATGCTTTTAATAAGTGTTACAACATTATCCGCACTTTTTAATAATTTTAAAGTAAGTTTTGAAGGCTTCGTTTCTGCATGACGAGTAGCAACCAATTTAAATTTTGCACCAAATGCTCTATACAAAAGCATTCTAATAATTTCGTTATTTCTGTGACAATGAACCACAACTTCCCTATTAGAAAACAACAAGGATTTTAATTTTGTTGAAGAAATTTTATTTCCCTCAACGTTATAACCATAAATATAAGTATCAAATTTTTCACTAAAAAAAGGCAGTACATTTTCTATACTCCTAGTAACCCCCGTTTTTCGTTTATGAAAGTGTGTGTGAATTAAAATTGGTTTCAATATTATATTTTTAAGCAAATTTACGTTCTACAATTTCTATGAATCGGGCTTCTAACTCCTCTTGCTGAGACCAATCATAATCAGGCTTCACCATTTTATGAATAAACTTTTTCGCTTCTTTTTCTGTTGCATAGGTATTTAGTTGAGAAACTACTCTATTAAAATCTTCCTGACTTCCATCAAACAAACTCTTAACAAAAGCGATTCTATCGTTTAATCCTATTTGAATATTAACAGCCAATCTATCATTTAAAGATTTTGCTGCAGGAGTATCAAATAATGTCGCTAATTGATCAACAGAAATGGTGTCTTGTAACTCTTCTTCTAAAGAAGATGTTTTATTTTCTTCAACCTTAACAAAATCATTTAATGGCTTCTCTTCAGAAAGCATCAACTTTTCTAACTCATCAAAAGGTTGTTCAATAATTTCCTCTTCTATTTCCTCAGTTTTAACCTCTTCTACTATTTTCTCAATACTCTCCTCACTCTCTTCAATCTCTTCTTGATGAACTAATTTCTCAATAGCATCTACATTTTCTGAATCCTGTTCTTTGGAGGCTTCTAATTGAAAAGCATTTTCAACCTGAGTAAACACCTCTTCTTTAGTTTGATTTAGGTTGGGTCCAGAGTTAACATATTCTTCAACAAATGCTAAAACGGATAGCTTTTCATATATTTCTTTTGATTTCTCCTTTAATAAAAACACATTGTCTTTACTTTTCATTTGTAAAATACTGTGTGCTAAACTTATTAAATCCGATTCTAGTTTTTTGTGCATAAGTTGTATGTTGAATTTATTTTTTAATCGTAAATATTCCTAAATTTGTTAAACATCAAATTTAATATTCTAATGCCTAAAATTACAAAATGTTTCTCGAAAATACAGTAAATCACACAGAACAATTTGGTTGGATTGAGGTAATTTGCGGTTCAATGTTTTCTGGAAAAACAGAAGAATTGATTAGAAGATTAAAACGTGCTCAATTTGCTAAACAAAATGTAGAGATATTTAAACCCGCTTTAGACACACGTTATGATGAGGAAGAGGTTGTTTCACACAATGATAACAGAATTCGATCTACCCCTGTGCCTGTTGCCTCAAATATTCGATTATTAGCAAGTGATGTTGATGTTGTTGGTATTGATGAAGCTCAGTTTTTTGATAATGAAATTGTTGCCGTTTGTAACGATTTAGCAAATAGAGGAGTCAGAGTGATCGTTGCTGGTTTAGACATGGACTTTAAAGGGAATCCTTTTGGGCCAATGCCGGCCTTAATGGCTACTGCAGAATATGTTACAAAAGTACACGCGGTTTGCACTCATACGGGTAATTTAGCTCATTACAGTTTTCGAAAAGCGCAGAATGACGACATAGTGATGTTGGGGGAAACTCAAGAATACGAGCCTTTAAGCAGAGCTGCTTATTATAAAGCTTTAAGGAATAAGCAAGAAGAAAACACTTCTAAAGAAAAGGATTAAACGGATGAATAATCACGTTACTGTTTTAGAAATTGATGGAAATGCTATTTTGCATAATCTAAATTATTTCAAAAAAAAATTAAACCCAGAAACAAAAATTTTAGCAGTTGTTAAAGCTTTTGGATATGGGAGTGATGCAGTACAAATTGCTAAATTCTTGAAAAACAAGGTAGATTATTTTGCGGTAGCCTACACAAATGAGGGAATTGCTTTACGTGAAGCTGATATCAAAACCCCTATTTTAGTTTTACATCCACAAATACAAAACCTACAATCTATTGTTGATTATAAATTAGAACCAAACTTATACAGTTTTAAAATATTTGATGCCTTTTTAAAATTAGCAGACAACATTACCTTAAAGAGTTACCCAATTCATATAAAATTTAACACTGGTTTAAATAGATTAGGTTTTTCACATACAGATATCCCTAAAATAATTACAACTTTAAAAGAGACGACTCAGATAAAAGTGCAATCTTTATTTTCTCATTTAGCAGCAAGTGAAGACCTAAAAGAAAAAGATTTCACAATCAATCAAATTAATGATTTTAAACATGCAGCACAGCAGTTCTATGAGTATTTAGATTATAAACCAATGCGACATCTTTTAAATACCTCTGGTGTTGTGAACTACCCAGAAGCACAGTTTGATATGGTAAGAATTGGAATTGGTCTCTATGGTTTTGGAAATGATAAAGAGGAGACGAATCAGCTTAAAAATACACATAATTTAAAGTCAATAATTTCTCAAATTCACTTAATTAAACCAGGAGAGACAGTTGGCTATAACAGAGCTTTTGTTGCAAAAAAACAAACAAAAACAGCAACAATTCCTATTGGTCATGCCGATGGGTTGTCAAGAAAGTTAGGAAATAAAAAAGGTGTTATTTTAATCAATAATCAAAAAGCAACAATTATTGGTAATGTTTGTATGGATATGATAATGGTCGATATTACAAAAATTGATTGTAAAGAAGGCGATAAAGTAATTATTTTCAACAATCAAGAAATGATTCAAAATATTTCCGATACTTCAGAAACAATAACATATGAGACCTTAACTCAAATATCTCATCGCGTTCATAAAGTATTAATTAAACAATAAAATATAGCAAAAAATTAAAACCAAATCTTAAAACTTCAATAGAAACTAATCAAGGAAAAATGATTACCAGAAATTAGAGGTTTATTGGCTAACAAATAAATATTCAGGCGAATTCTATGTTTATTTTGTGCTCAACATGTTTATCCTGACAAGTTAAAATTTTAAACCGCTTTTAAGCTCTCAATAAAACGATCTACAGAAAGGCCATTCTCAACAGAAAAATCTCCAATTTTAGTTCTTCTTAATGAAGACAAATGTGCCCCAGAATTTAAAGCTAAACCAAAATCATAAGCTAAAGATCGAATATAAGTTCCTTTGCTACAAACAACTCTAAACTCAACTTCTGGTATATTTATTTTAGTTATTTCAAATTCTGAAATAGTTACTGTTCTTGATTTAATCTCAGTAGTTTCTCCTTTTCTAGCCAATTCATATAAACGCTTACCATCTTTTTTTATCGCAGAAAAAATAGGTGGTTTTTGTTGAATTTCACCAACAAACTGTTTTGTTGTTCCAATCAATAACTCTTCAGTAATATGTTCTATCGGATATGTTTTATCGACATCTGTCTCTAAATCGTAACTTGGTGTTGTGCTACCAATTGTAAATTTACCTGTATATTCCTTTATTTGACCCTGGTAAGTATGTATTTCTTTTGTTTGCTTACCTGTACAAATAATTAATAAACCAGATGCTAAAGGATCTAATGTACCTGCGTGCCCTACTTTAATTTTTTTTATATTAAAGCGTTGTTTTATTTCCCACCGAAGCTTATTTACTACTTGAAATGATGTCCAATTTAAGGGTTTATCAATTAATAAAACTTGACCATTTTTAAAGTATTCTTCTGTCATTGTGTAATCAAAATTTATACGAAGTAAGGTTTCATTAAAAGACTTTCCAAAAAAGTAAAATTATTTAAACTGCCCACTTTTAACTCATGGCGAAGTAATTTTTAAAATTTAAGCTTCACTAATTTAAAAGAGCATAACCAATCGCAATAAAACCTACTATTGCACAGTATAATGAAAAGTAGGATAATTTACTTTTTTTAACCAAAGCTATCATCCATTTACAAGCTAATAATCCCGCAAAAAAAGCAGCTGTAAAACCTGCTGAAATAGGAATAATCTCTGCAGAATGAAAACTTAAATCTCCTCCCAATAAATCTTTTCCTATTTTTCCAAAAATTAGGGGAACTACCATTAAAAAAGAGAATCGTGCAGCTCTTGTTCTATCAATACCTAATAAAACTGAAGTAGAGATTGTTGCACCAGATCTAGAAATTCCAGGCAACATTGCAACTGCTTGAGAGACTCCAATAATTATCGAATTAGAAAATGTTACTTCTTTCTTGGTGTTTTTTGCTTTATCAGCCAATAATAAAAGAAGAGCTGTTACTAATAACATTACCCCAACTAGTAATATTTTTCCACCAAAAAAAGACTCTAATTCTTCCTCAAACAACAAACCAACAAAAACTGCTGGAATCATAGAAAGAATAATTTTTAGAGAAAATTTAAATTCGTCATTCCATTTAACCTGAAATAATCCTTTAAAAATTTCTGCTACCTCTTTTCTGAAAATAACTAAAGTGCTTAATGCTGTTGCAAAATGTAAAACTACTGTAAAAGTTAAACTTTCTTCTGGTACAGAAGTATCTCCTAAAATTGCTTTTGTAAGCTCTAAATGTCCACTTGAGGAAACTGGTAAAAACTCTGTTAAACCTTGAATGACTCCTAAAATAATTGCTTCTATAATATCCATTCTTATTTTTTAGGGTTTGCTAAAATTGCATAAATTTCAATTGCTAAACCAATAATTACTAAAGTTGGCGCTAAACGGATACGTTGCCAATTGTATATTTCATTATTAAAAACCTCCGGATTATCACTTCCTCCGCCTGACATAAATATAAATCCAAGCGCAATGAATACGACACCAACAACCATTATTACATAATTTTTTTTGCCAAATAAAAAAGTTGGTTTTTGTATATTTTCGTTTTCCATATTATTAATAGTAAAGTTCTTCTGTTTGTAAGTTTAAAAAACGTTGTGTTGCAAAAAAAGTACTTATCCAAGTAATTAAAAAAGCTGAAACTAAAACGCCTCCAACTAAATATCCTAAAGTAATATAATCTTCAATTAGTTCTAAGCTTGGTGCGTGTTTATCTGTATAATAAATAACAAAAGCCAAACCAATTAACGCTGTAATTGCTCCAATCATTCCTAATTTTATACCTCGCCAGATAAAAGGTTTTCTAATGAAGCCTTTAGTAGCACCAACCATTTGCATGGTTTTGATATTAAAACGTTTAGAGTAAATAGAAAGTCTAATTGAACTATTAATTAATATCATAGATACGAGACCAAAAAATAGGCTAAAAACCAAGAGCCAAAAACTAATTCTTTTAATATTTTTAACTAATAAATCAATTAAGGTTTTATCATAAGAAACATCAGCTACAAAAGCGTTTTTAAGAAAACGTTCTTCTATTTCTTGTAATTTCTGAGGAGTTACAAAATCTGCTTTTAAGTAAATATCTATTCCGTTTTTTAATGGATTTTTTCCTAAAAAATTAAGAAAATCTTCACCAATTTCTTTACTGTAAATTTTTGCAGCCTTTTCTTTACTTGTGTAAATAATTTTTTTTGTGAATTCCTCTTTCTGCAAAGATGCTTTTAAATCATTTCTATTTTTAGTAGTAACATCGTCATTTAAAAATAAAGTTATCGCTACTTTTTCTTTTACACGGTTTGCAACTAAAGTTGATTTTAACACAACCAATCCTAAAACACCAACCATGAAAAGAACTAAAGCAATACTTATTACCACTGAAAAGTAAGAAGATTGCAGTCGTCGCTTTTGATAAGAATCAAATTTAGAAGACATCTATAGTTTGGGTTTTATTGGCTCGCAAGATAATAATTAGAATGCATTTGACAGTAAGAGTTGGCAGTAATTTAACTAATCTATTTCTTGGCATAACTCTACAAGAACACCATTTGTAGATTTTGGATGTAAAAATGCTACTAATTTGTTATCTGCACCTTTTTTTGGTGTTTCATTTAAAACAACAAAACCTTCTTTTTGAAGTCTTTTTATTTCTGATTCTATGTTATTAACAGCAAATGCAATATGATGAACACCTTCTCCTTTTTTTTCTATAAACTTAGCAATAGGACTTTCTGGACTCGTTGCTTCTAATAATTCTATTTTATTGGGACCTGATTGAAAAAAAGATGTTTTTACCCCTTCAGAAGAAACCTCTTCAGTTTTGTAATGAGACTTCCCTAGAAGTGAAGCAAATAGTTGATTCGATTTATCTAAATTCTTAACAGCAATGCCAATGTGTTCAATTTTTTCCATAACACAAAAATAAGAAAAACCCGTCTTGAAGCAAGTTCATAAAAGAGTAAAAAACCTGATTATTAAACATTCAACCTTATTTATTACTTGGCATTAATAACAATATTATCCAACTCATAAGTTCCATCAAAATTTACATTACTGTTTCCTAAATACTTAAAAGCAATGTAAACAGTCCCTGAATAAGATGATAAATCCACATATGTAGAATGAATCCAATTTTTATAACCCTCACCATCAGAAACTATTTTTGCAGGTAAAAGAGTCCAATTAGCGGCTGTTATATTGTTTTCATCTCCATCAAAATCTGCAGAAATTAACACTTCTAGTTCACTACCATTAGCAAAACTATTTGATGTCTCAAAAGACAAAAACTCTTGTGATGTTGTGTCTAAATTAATCCCCTTCGTAATTAACCAAGAGATTGTACTTAAATCTCCAGAATTTTTAGATCCGACCCTCGCAGCTTTACTTTGGGCATAAGAATCTGTATATGACCTCCAAGATTTTGTCCCTTTTTCGCGATGATTAATCCAATTTAAAACAGCTATATCACCAGATTGCTCATCAAAGTTTTCTTGCAATAAGGTTGTTGTAAAATTAGCTATTGGCAGCGGAGAGCATTTTTCTTCGTTCATATCAACATCATTGGTGTTATTTAAATTCAATACGATAAAATTTCCACCAAAATCTTTGGATACGACCGCATTTATGCTTCCTGCTTTTTCTGGTAACGTTTCATTTGAAAAACGAGAAAACGAACTCGTTTCTAATAGCAACTCATCATAACCTAAGCCTAAACAAGTTTTAATTTTGCGTTGTGTATCAAAATCTTCTTTTGGATCTACATAGGATTTTCCTGATAATTGAGCATCAAAAAACACATTCTCTAGCGTGATAAAAGTTCCAATATGAGTTTCATTTATACCTGCAAATTCTATTATTTTAGGAATAATTTCTTTTGTAGTTTCTGATCTATAAATATGATTCGAAATTTGGTTTACCGTTACGTTTTCAACCTCTTTAATATTTGTGTTTTTTACCCTTCCTCCAATCGTAATTATTCCATTTCCTGAATTTGTTTCACCAATATACAATCCTTTTAAACGAATATATATCTCTCTACCGATATTAAATTTATTATAACTATTACTAAAATTTAAAGCAACTTTTATTCCCGCAGTTGGATTTTCTGGAGCATCTTGCATATAAAACTCTTTATAAAAATTTCCAGATTTATCCGAAGAAATTACATACCCTTTGACTACAATATTAGATGTAACCTCCAAAGGATTATTACCTGATATATATAATTCTTTAATTTGTTCAATTGTTTTTAACTGAAGGGTTCCTTCACCAATACTATCTAAAATTTTTGTTATATCCTCATTTTCTTCAATACCTAAACTTTCTGGAATTGTAAAATCACTATCTTCTACACAAGTGAAAAAAGAAATACTAATTATTACAAAAAATAGTACATTGGTTATTTTATTTATTTTCATTTTCTCTTTTTTTAAAATTTTTATTAAAAACTAATACTCACATTCAAAAAATAAGTTGTGCCTCTACCGTACCAATATTTACTTCCAAAAATCGGTTTATCTAAAGATTTATCTTCTTTTAATTGTCTATAATTAGCATTTCTACCTTGCTCAAAACCTCCTGATTTATAAGTTTTATTCAATAAGTTGTTCACTGTTGCAAATACACTTAAATAATAATCTTTAATTTTAAGTGACTTACCTCCAACAAGGTTTACAACAGAATAATCACTAAATTTTTCTTGTGTTAAAAGTTCTTTTGCAATTGTTTTATCATAATCTAAGAAAGGCAAACCATCATCATCTAAATAAAAATTCTTAGATCTATTTAATGGCGAAATATCTATAAAAGTATTGCTGAAAAAGTTTACAGTTGCTCCTAACCACCAATAATCTGGATCTCTGTATTCAAACCCGAAAGAATAGGCATTTTGTGGTCCGGCAGCTAGCTTATAATTTTTGAGATTTGTTTCACCAAAGTCCTTAAACCCGTCTACAAAGCCTGCTGATAAAGATTCACTATCTGCCTCTGTTGTTAAAACTAAATTAGGATTATTGTCATAGGTAAATTGTCCAACAGAGGCTGCTCCTTTTAATTTAAAGGTTGATGTTACTTGCGCTTCTAAGCCAAACTCTAAACCCAAATGCTTTTTATTAATTCCGCTAAGAATTTCTTGCACAAAAGCAGTGTTATCTCCCCCAACTCCATCAGCAAAATAGAATGAAATTTCTGTTGCATCCTTTATTGATGTATAATACGCAGTTACTTTTGATGTAATTATTGGGTTTCTAAAAACATAACTTATATCTGTAGATAAAGTTTTTTCACTCTTCAAATCAAACACCACATTATTATTCTCTCTTGAATTAGAAAATGTATTTCTAATAGTTGGTGCTGTAGTTAAATAGGCAGCATTTATATCTACTAAATGACGTCCTGTAATTTTATAAGTTACTCCAGATTTCATTCCATAATTTGTAAATTTTTGTTCTTTTGATTTTCCTAAAGAAGTATCAGAAAACCCTCCGTTTTTATACAAACCCTCTCTCTGATACATTGTATTAGAAAATCTTACTGCACCATAAAAATCCACTTTATTGTAGTTAAATTGTGCTTGTGCAAAAGATGAAATAACACTAGAATTTAAGTAAAAATTATACTTAAATATATCTCCTTTGCCAACCAATCTATTTGGATTTAGAAGGTTGTTTTGTTTTTCATCTTCCGTAGCTCCAAAAGGATCAATATCTAAATAACCACCTCCACCTAATAAATCAATAACTTCTGCAAAGTTTTGAGATTGCAGCTGTTTAAAGCTAATCTTACCATTTATTAAGATGTGACTATTTATTTCTTTACTTAAAATAGTGTTTACGGTAAGTAATTTATCATCATTTCTATCTTCATATAGAACGTAAGCATTTTCTATACCTAAATTTGCGTTGGTAGTATTTGCATCAAAAATTCGATTCCAATCTATTTGTCCTTTATTTAGAAAGTTTTTCTGTGTTTCGTATGCATTTCTATAATCTTCATTTCTTAAAAAATAACTTGGTAGTGTTTGGTAATAGGTAGGACTTGGGTTTGCACCTGCATTATAATCAATTCTACTGTTTCCTATTTTACCAAATTGATATGCAATATTTGTATTTATTGATGTTTTTTCAGAAATATCCCAATAATGGTTCAATATTAAAATCGGCTCACTAACTTCTTTAATTCTTGAATTTGTTTGTTTTCCATTCAAAAACCCCCAATAATCATTATATTTTATGCCTTTTAAATCATATACTTCTTGAGTATTTGGTGATGATTTTCCTCTCCTATTGGGTGTAAAAATTCCTGTTAAAGAAATGCTACTGTTATCAGTTATATTTTTATCTATGGATGTAAAAAAAGAATACGCATTATAAGATGTAGCATCATTAAACCCCTCGTTACCTGCTCTTCTACTTCCTGAAAAAGTAAATGCCCAACCATTTTTTAAAGTTCCCGTAGAATGCGTAGCCATAAATCTATGCTCATAGCTTCTGTTAGATGAAGAGTAGGAAACTCGAGTTCCAGGTCTCTGTTCAGAAGCTCTTGTATTCATATTTTTTGAACCCAAAAGACCTCCAAAAGTTACATCCGAAGGAGTTAAACCACTTCTAAATTCTTGATTTCTTAGCACATCATTCAATCCTCCCCAATTACCCCATTGCGCTCTTCCATCATAAATTTTATTCATTTCGATGCCGTTAATTAGCACTTTTCCATTTCCAGAATCTAAACCTTTAACTCTAAAAAATGAGGAACTAAATTCAAAAGCAGCGGTTCTTAGAAAAATATCCATCGATGATTGCAGTAATCCTGATATATTATCAGCAGAACTTACATCATTATTTAACTCATCGTCCGTAATAGTGATTAAACTTAAATCTTGGTCTTCAGAAAGGTTTTTAAAAAGTGAAATAACTCCTAAATCTAAAGTTTTACCAAAAAGCTCGATAGGAATATTTTGAGTTTCATACCCAGAGAATTTTATTTCTAAAATAGATTTTCCGTTCTGAAAATCTTTAATAAGAAAGTAACCGTTTAAATCTGTCGTTTCATTTTTAATGGTGTTTTTTATTTTTACTAAAACACCTTGAAGTGGTTTTTCAGAATCATTACTTACAATAATTCCCTTCAATTTGTTCTGCCCATTAGCCCCAAAAAAATAGGCTAATAGCAAACAAGTTGCCATAACATTCTTTTTCATATTTTAATTTTCTTTTTCTAGCACTCACAAGTTAGTTAAAAAATATTTAACATTGGTAAAAAGTAAATTATGAAACACCTAAAACCGTCTGATTTTATTATTTTTACAATAAAAAAAACCATAAAAATGAGTAAAAAAATATTTTTCCTTCTTATCTTTTCAATATCATTTACAACTCTTTTTTCTCAGAAAAACGGAAAAAAATATACCATTAGAACAATTGCTTTTTATAATGTTGAAAACTTATTTGACACTATTAATGATGTTACTAAGGAAGATGAAAAGAGTCCGATGATGGAATTAAAATTTAATAGATCGAAAGTATATTGGGACAAAATTGATAAGCTAGCAAGTACAATTGCTCAAATCGGAAAAGAAAAATCAAATACAAGTCCTGCTATTATTGGTGTTTCTGAAGTTGAAAATCTTAGTGTTTTAGAAGACCTAGTACATTCAAAACATTTAGTAAAAAAAGACTATGGAATTGTTCATTATGATTCTCCAGACAAAAGAGGAATCGATGTTGCGCTGTTGTATCAAAAAAAGTACTTTAAACCAATTCATCACGAAGTATTTAATCCTAATATTTTTAGAGATAACTTTAAAGTTTACACAAGGGATCAACTTTTAGTTTCCGGTTACTTAGATGGTGAATTGATACACCTAATTGTAAATCATTGGCCTTCTCGAAGAGGTGGTGAAGCTGCAAGTAGACCTTCTAGGGAAAAAGCTGCTTATCAAAATTTAAAAATAATAGAACAAGTCAAAAAACAAGATCCAAAAGCAAAAATCTTAGTTATGGGAGATTTTAATGATGACCCTACAAATTCTAGTTTTAAGAACGTACTAAAAACAAAAAGCAAAAAGAAAAATGTAACTGAGGGAGATTTATTTAATCCTTATGAAGATATGTTTAGAAGAGGGTTTAACACCTTAAAATACAGAGATAAGATAAACTTATTTGATATGATTTATTTTACTTCTACCTTATTAGATAAAGGTGAAAAAGACTTTTCCACTTATAAAATGTATAAAGCTATGGTTTTTAACAAAAGTTTTTTAACTACTAAAAAAGGAAAATATAAAGGATACCCTTTTAGAAGTTTTTCTAACGGAAACTACACCGGCGGTTACTCAGATCATTACCCAGTTTACATGTATTTGATTAAGGAAATGTAATAAATTACATCTTGTTGTAACAAACAAAACCCCGTAACTTTTAAGTTACGGGGTTTTTTGATAAAAAATTATTGCCTTATTATATTATAAAAATTAATCTTTTGACGATTTAAATCTATAATATAAGTATGTGTAAGCATCACGAGGTATAATTGTAATCCACTTTTTGTGTTTTAAATACCATTTAAAACGAATAGAATTCATTCCTTTTGTTAAATATGATGCAATAAAAGGGTGTACATGCAATTGTATCTTTTTCTTTTTAGATTTCAGCATATACTTCTCTAAATCTGCCTCAAGTTTGTCTAACAAAACTATTGGTGCTTCTACTTCTCCATTTTTGTTTGGATTGGGTTCGGTAGTTTTTATACTCAACTCAGGTCTTACTCTTTGTCTTGTAATTTGTACCAATCCAAATTTACTTGGAGGTAATATTTTGTGCTTTGTTCTATCTAAAGCCATTTGGTCTTTTAAATGCTGATACAGTTTATTTCTGTTTTCAGATTTATGCATATCAATAAAATCTACGACTATAATTCCGCCCATATCACGAAGTTGTAACTGACGTGCTATTTCTGTAGCTGAAATTAGATTTACTTCTAATGCTGTATCTTCTTGAGAACCTGCTTTATTAGAGCGGTTTCCGCTATTAACATCAATAACATGCAAAGCTTCGGTATGCTCTATTACTAAATAGGCACCTCTACTCATTGAAACTGTTTTACCAAATGATGTTTTAATTTGTCTTTCTATTCCATACTTTTCAAAAATAGGAGTTTCAGACTTATGCAATTTTACAATTTTTTCCTTTTCTGGATAAATTTCTTGCAAATACTCTTTAATTTCTATTGCCAAGGTTTCATCATTTGTTACAATACTAGTAAAAGAATCATTCATTACATCTCTTAAAATTGAAGATGCTCTGTTTAACTCACTTAAAATCTTTGTTGGTGTGTTTGTATTTGGTATACTTTTACACATTTTTTGCCAACGTTTTAATGAATTTTGCAAATCTTTATCTAATTCTGCAACTTTTTTTCCTTCGGCGACAGTTCTTAAAATAACACCAAAACCTTTCGGCTTAATGCTTTTTGCTAATCTTTTTAAACGTTCTTTTTCTTTTGGGTCTGCTATTTTTTGAGAAACAGAAACTCGGTTAGAGAAAGGAACTAAAACCAAAAATCTACCTGCTATAGATAACTCAGAACTTAATCTGGGGCCTTTTGTAGAAATTGGTTCTTTTACAATCTGTACTAATAGGTTTTGCCCTGTTTTTAGTACTTGATTAATGCTACCGTCTTTGTTAATGTCTTCTTCCTTTCGGAAGTTACTTAAAGTGAAATTTTTATACTTACCTGTGCTTACTTTCTTAATGAACGAATTTAATGAGTTTACTTGCGCACCTAAATCATGATAATGTAAAAACCCATCTTTTGGGTAACCTACATTTACAAAGGCTGCATTTAAACCAGTCAACACTTTTCCTATTTTGGCTAAAAAAATATCGCCAACAGAAAATTTGTTATCACTAGTTTCATTATTTAATTCAATAAGTTTTCCATCTCTTAATAAGGCAAAATCAATATCAGATGAATTTGAACGAATTATTAATTCTGTTTTCATACTGAAATGGTTTTAACTCTACACTTAATTGTGCAGATGGGTTAATATTGTCAGGTATTCTGTAAATACCGTTTGAGGCTAGTTTAACCTCTGATGTCAATGAACTTTTTTGTTTTTTTGCTTAACTGTAAACGAAAAAGTAAGCGTGTGCTTACTTCTTCTTGTGTCTATTTGCTCTTGCTCTTTTCTTTCTTTTGTGTGTCGAGATTTTTGCTCTCTTTCTTTTTTTACCGCTTGGCATAATGTTCTGTTGTTTTTTAAACCTTGTTTAGGCTTAGATTAATATTTTGTTATTTAACTGCTACTTTACTTTTTACTCCTTCAGTAAAAGTTTTAGCTGGCTTGAAAGCAGGAATGTTGTGCGCAGGAATTTTAATAGTTGTATTCTTAGAAATATTTCTACCTGTCTTTTCTGCTCTTGTTTTAATAATAAAACTTCCAAAACCTCTTAAGTAAACGTTATCTCCATTTTCTAATGCGTCTTTTACTTCAGTCATGAATGCTTCAACAGTTGCTAACACATCTGTTTTTTCAATTCCTGATTTATCTGAAATTTTTGATACGATATCTGCTTTTGTCATGTCTCTTTTTTTACTATTTTTTTATTAAATTACTCTCAAAAATGCGGATGCAAATATATGATAATTAATCAATTCCAAAAATAATAACACTTAATTTTATTTGAATTTTATAATGTATTATTGCAAATCGATTTTTAAACAATGAAATTCTCTAACACATTAATTTACTGGTATTTACAAAATAGACGAGAATTACCGTGGCGCAAAACCAAAAACCCATACTTTATTTGGCTAAGTGAAATTATGCTTCAGCAAACAAGAGTTGCTCAAGGAATGGCATATTATTTAAAATTTACCAGCAAGTTTCCTACTGTTTTTGATCTCGCTAAAGCGGATGAAAGCTCCGTTTTAAAAATGTGGCAAGGTCTCGGGTATTACTCAAGAGCAAGAAACCTTCATTTTTCGGCAAAATTAATTGCAAACGAATTTAATGGTAAATTCCCATCAACGTACAATGAAATCATAAAATTGAAAGGAATTGGAGATTATACAGCTTCTGCAATTGCTTCAATTTGCTTTGATGAACCAACTGCTGTGGTAGACGGAAATGTTTACAGAGTGCTTTCTCGTTACTTCGGTATTAAAACACCTATAAACTCATCGGGGGGAATTAAAGAGTTTAAATCATTAGCTCAATCGTTAATTGACAAAAATAAAGCCGGGACTTTTAATCAAGCAATTATGGATTTTGGCGCACTTCATTGCAAACCTCAAAATCCATTATGCGATACTTGCCCTTTTTCTGATAGCTGTTTTGCTTTAGAAAAAAAATTAACAAAAGAACTTCCCGTTAAAGAAAAAAAAATCAAAATTAGAAAACGTTACTTTAATTTTTTAGTCATAAAAACTAAGAACGATAGAACTATCTTATCAGAAAGAAAAGGAAAAGGTATTTGGCAAGGTCTTTATCAATTTCCATTAATAGAATCGGACAAAACCATTAACGAAGAGGAACTTATTTTATCTGAAGATTTTACTAATTTATTTCCTTCAAAAACAACGCTATCTCTCTTTAATAGTAAGGAAACTATACACAAACTATCCCATCAACACTTACACACACAATTCTGGATTATAGAAACAAAAAACTCACCAGAAATAAATATTAAATGGAGTGAAATTGAAAAATACCCAGTACCTATTTTAATTGCAAACTTTTTAGAGGCATATCAAGATAAAAAGTAACTGATATTTTTAGTACTTTTGATAGAGTAAAAATCAAGCTATGGCAGGAACAATAAATAAAGTAATTTTAATCGGAAATTTAGGTGACGACGTAAAGATGCATTATTTTGACGATCAAAATTGTGTTGGAAGATTTCCAATTGCAACCTCAGAAAGCTACACGAATAAACAAACAGGAGAAAAAGTCACTTCAACTGATTGGCACAATATTGTTGTTAGAAATGGATTGGCAAAAGTTTGTGAGAAATATTTAACCAAAGGAGATAAAATCTATATTGAAGGTAAATTAAAAAATCGTCAATGGGAACAAGATGGAGTTAAGCGTTATTCTACAGAAATTCAAGTAAATGAAATGACAATGTTATCTACTAGAAAGAATACCTCCACAGCAAATATAGATCAACCAAATCAGCAACAACCCTCCAGTGCTCCAAAAGCTCCATTAGTAGACGAAAATGATGATTTACCCTTTTAATTAATCAAAACTATAACAATTGGACCCAGATCCCGAAATTTTGTTTTTACTTTTTGCATCTGTTGATATATTAACAACATTTAATACTATTATTCTTTTTGTTTTATTAATAAGCTCTGCCCTCGTTTCTGGCACAGAGGTGGCGTTTTTCTCACTCTCGAAAACCGATTTAAATGAACTTTCTAACAACGGAAAAGAAGAGAATATTATAGTAAAGTTGTTAGAAAAACCAAGAAAATTATTGGCAACAATATTAATTACGAATAATTTTATAAACATTCTTATTGTTCTAATATTCGCTTCTTTATCAAAAACATTATTCGCCAGTTTTGATATAAAATTACCAATACTTTCATTCGAAATTTCAATTCGTTTTCTTTTAGAAATTGTACTAGTAACTTTCTTGATTTTATTGTTTGGAGAAGTTTTACCAAAAATTTACGCTTCTAGAAATGCCCTACGATTTTCTAAAAAAATGTCTAAATTTATTCAAACAACAAATAAACTATTGACTCCATTTAGTTTACCTTTAATTACACTCACGAAATGGATTGAAAATAAGTTAGTAAGTAAAAACCCTAGTTTCTCTGTAGAAACATTATCACAAGCACTAGAATTAACATCAGAAGGAGCTACAACAAAAGATGAACAAAAAATTCTTGAAGGAATTGTAAATTTCGGAAATACCGAAACCGTACAAATAATGAAACCTCGTGTCGATATTTTTGCAATTTCTTATGAGGAAACTTACAAGGAGGTTTTAAATAAAATTCTGATAAACGGCTATTCAAGAAATCCAATTTATAAAGACAATGTTGATAATATTATTGGTGTCTTATACGCAAAAGATCTACTTGCGCACATAGACAAAACTACCTTTAAATGGCAATCTTTATCAAGAGAACCCTTTTTTGTGCCTGAAAATAAAAAACTGGATGACCTGTTAGTCGATTTTAGGGAAAAGAAAAACCACTTAGCAATCGTTGTTGATGAATATGGAGGAACTAGTGGTTTGGTAACCTTAGAAGATGTCATAGAAGAAATTGTAGGAGATATTAATGATGAGTTTGATGATGATGATTTGTCTTATTCTAAAATTGATGAAAATAATTATGTTTTTGAAGGCAAAACTTCAATTAAAGATTTTTGCCGAGTTTTAGACGATGAGGATGAAGCTATTTTTGAACAAGCAAAAGGAGAAAGCGAAACTTTAGCGGGATTCATTTTAGAAATCTATGGAAAATTCCCTAAAAAAAATGAGAAAATAAATTTTAAAAATTATACGTTTACCATAGAGGTCTTGGATAAAAAACGTATTAAACAAGTTAAAGCAACAAGAAATGCGTAATCTACTCTTATTAACTATATTAAGCATCTTCGTATCTTGCAGTGAAGATGTTTTACCAAAACCTAAAGCGTATTTAAGTTTAAAGTATCCCAAAAAATCTTACAAAAAACTAGGGTTAAAAAGACCTTACTCCTTTGAATATTTAAACAATACTATTGTAATTAACGATGCTAAAAATTGGCTAAAAATTAAATACCCTAAATTAAAAGCATCGATAGATATTACCTACAGACCCATAAACAACAACTTAAAAGAATTGTTAACGGAAGCAGAAAAATTAGTTTTTAAACACACATTAAAGGCAGAACAAATAATACCAAAAGATTTTGTAAACCCAAAGAAAAGAGTCTTTGGGAGTTTATATGAAATTACAGGAAACGCTGCTTCTCAAATTCAGTTTCATATTTCAGATAGTACAAAAAACTTTTTAAAAGGTTCTTTGTACTTTTATGCAAAACCCAACTACGATTCTATTTTACCAGCTGTAGCTTATATTAAAAAAGATATTTTACATCTTGTAGAAACTTTAGAATGGAAATAATAGGATTTTAATTTTAACGATAAGAGAAAATGTATATAAACAAAAGTTTTGTCTTCCGTTTTTTTTATCAATCTTGCCAACATCAAATTTACATTCTAAAATTGTAGAAAAACTTAATGGAAAATTCGCACGTAAAAAACTTATCTCTTTTACTTTTATCAACTATTTTTATAAGTACATCTGGAGTTTTAGGGAAATATATTGATTTATCTCCAGAAGTAATTATTTTATGTAGAGCTATTTTTGCCGGTTTATTTATTTATATTTTTTGCCGGATTAAGAAAATAAATTTAAAAATCGCAACTAAAAAAGATAGGCATTCTTTTGCTATAAGTGGTTTTTTTATGGCTACACACTGGGTTACTTATTTTTACGCATTAAAGTTATCTAATGTGGCAATCGGTATGCTATCGATGTTTACTTTTCCTGTAATTACTGCTTTATTAGAACCTTTTTTTTCCAAAGAAAAATTAAACCTAGCACATGTTTTTTTAGCTTTTTTAGTTTTAATTGGAGTGTATATGCTAGTTCCAGAATTTTCAACAGAAAATGATCAATTAAAAGGAATTTTATTCGGAATTTTTTCCGCCCTTTGCTACTCCCTTAGAAATCTAACTTTGAAAAAGCATGTAAAAGATTACAACGGAAGCATGTTAATGCTACACCAAATGATTATTGTTTCGGTATTATTGTTTCCTGTTTTATTTTTTAGTGATTTCTCTAATTTAGAAAGTCAATTACCTCTTTTATTACTAGTTGCTTTATTAACAACTGCAATTGGTCATACCATGTTAGTGAATTCTTTACAACACTTTTCTGTTTCTACAGCTAGTATTATTAGTAGTGTTCAACCAATTTTCGGAATTATAATTGCTTATATTTTTGTAAACGAGATACCTAGCTTTAACACTTATATTGGTGGAAGTCTCATTTTATTAACGGTTGTTATTGAAAGTATTAGAAGTAGAAAGTAAACTTTTTTAGATTATTAATTTACTTACTTTAAATGTTTATTTTTAAAAGGGATAGCAAAGTGGTTTCTAAAAAAAATGCTTCGTTTCTCGAAATGACAGATGCCAACCAAACAAGTTTAGCCCTGATTGAACGGTTTGTTTGAGCTCTTTTTTTAGTTTTCGAAAAAAAGCGAGTAGTGAAAGCAGGAAATAGCTTCTAAAAAAACTATTTGCTACTAATATCTAAATAGTTACGTTTTACGAAAATTAGAATAGTTTCTAAAATTTCTCCCATGTTTTGACATTTTTTAAACTCAACATCACCAACATAATCTATTAAGTCTTGTTTTAAACGCTCTACATGTTTTGGAAAAGAAATAGTGTCTTGTTTCATACATCTAATTATGTGCTGAATTCTGTCAGGAGAACTAATCATTCTTTTAGCAATATAAGAACGCTCTTCTATTTTATATTGATTCACAGAACTGTTTTCCAGCTTTTTACTAACCATTTGCATCATATTAAAATTCTCTTTCATAAACTGCAAATTGTACACTTTTAAATTCCCCTCAAAAGATTGTTGGTCAAAATCTATAGCTCTGATTTTATAAATAATTTGATCAAAATCATGAATTGGTGTTACCACATAATTATAAGAACGCATATCACCTAAAAGACGTATTAAACATCTTTCTTTAAATTTTACAAATTCTTTTGCAATTTGTGCTTTCTGTGGTTTCGTGCAGTTTGGTAGAATATTCTCAATAAAATCGTCTCCAGGAATTCCTGAAATGTGTTCTTCAATTAAAGTGTCTTTAAACACCAAATAATTCATTGTATATGGAGATAATATATGTTCTAACTCTAAACCATAAATACGAGAAGCGTCGGCCTGTTTTACATAGAAATAAGTAAAATTGTCGTTTAAAATATTTCTAACCTTTATTCTAAATGGTTTCGAATTACCAAACGTACAAAAGTCAATAGCGTCAATATTTAAATAAGGTATGGTTTTTTTATTACCATCTGAATGCAGTAAAGTATATATTTTTTTTAAGCTTAAATCTATTTCTTGTCTTTCCAATTCCGAGTAATAAGTTCTTACCCAAAGTGTATCTACATCATTTTTATCAAACACCGAAATTGCGCCTTGAAAACGCAATAAATCATCATATAAAATACTTATTTTAGTACTTCTATTATGTTTTTTTAAAAAAGCTGCCAACAATTTACTTATAGGAAAAGTTGGTTTTTTTTTAGAAATCAGTTTTTGATTTTCGGCCATTATTTTATCTAAATATCAACAAAAATAAGGAATATTAAAAGACTCTATGCTATTTCAAACATCTTTCCTGGCAATGGTTTTGTGATTCCTTTTAATTCCATTTGTAATAAAATGGATGATAATTGAAAAATAGGAATATTGCATTCCAAAGAAATAACATCTAATAGTTGCTGTCCTTTTTCATGTAATAAATCGTGAATTTTTTGTTCGTTTTCATTCAATTCTACAAATAACTTTTTTTGAATTGGTTTTGGTTTTTGTTGTACATCCCAATTTAGCATTTTCACAACATCTGCTGCCGAATTTAATAAATGTGCTTTGTTATTTCTAATTAAATTATTGCAACCCCTACTGTAAATGTCAGATGTTCTTCCAGGTACTGAAAAAACATCCTTGTTATAAGAATTTGCAATATCAGCAGTTACCAACGAACCTCCTTTTGATGCGGATTCTATAATTATTGTTGCAGAAGAAATGCCTGCAACAATTCTATTTCGTTTTAAAAAATTTTCTCTTAAAGGAGCTTCTTCACTCCAGAACTCGGTTAAGAAACCTCCGTTTTTATTTACCTGATTTATATATTTCTTATGCACCTTCGGATAAATTTGCTCAAAACCATGCGCCAAAACTGCGATCGTCTGTAAATTATTGTCTAATGCCGCCTTATGTGCACAAATATCCACTCCATAAGCAAAACCGCTTACAATAATTGGGTTGTACTCTGCAATTTCCTTAACAAATTGATTACAAAAATCGCGCCCGTAAGAACTTATGTTTCTTGTACCAACAATAGAAATGATTTTTTTGTTAGAGAAATCTAAATTACCGTCTTTAAATAATAATATTGGGCCATCTATGCAATGTTGAAGATTTACAGGGTAATTATCGTCTAAAAAATAAGAATAAGAAATATTGTTATCCTGAATGTATTTTAGTTCTTGCTCTGCTAATTTGACATTTTTTTCATCAAAAAGATGCTTTAAAGCATAATTTCCTACTCCGTTTATTTTTGATAAGACTGTGGCTTTTTCTTTAAATATTTGACAGACATCTCCCACACTTACAATGAGTTTCTTTGCCAAAATATCTCCTATAGCTTTACTCTTTTGCAATCTTAAGACTGCAAGTAATTCTTCTTCTTTCAATAGATAACAATTTGAGAAACAAGATATAAAAAAATTGTTGATAATTATTAGAGAACTTTTCTTTAAAAAAGATCAAAAAGTATATATTTGTTAGGATGACATTAGCTACCTACATAAACGATTTATTATACAGATACGATTGCGTAATTGTGCCAGACTTTGGTGGGTTTGTAACCAACAGAATTGGTGCAAAACTAAATAATTATACACATACTTTTACGCCACCAAAAAAGCAAATTACATTTAACAAATTGCTAAAGCATAACGATGGTTTATTAGCAAACTACATAGCTTCTGCAGAAAACATTTCTTTTGAAAAGGCTTCTACCGCTATATCTCTAGCCGTAATTAAATGGCAAAATGAATTACAATCTAAATCAGTGAAAATTGATAAATTAGGTGTTTTATCTCTAAACGAAGAAAGACAAATTATTTTTGAGCCTACTAGTTCTGTCAACTATTTAACAGAATCTTTTGGTTTATCAACAGTGGTGTCTTCTGCAATTTCCCGAAACACAGAACAAGTAAAACCTTTAATTCCGTCGACTTCAGAAGAACAGAAAAAAGGCATTCCTGCATTTATAAAATATGCTGCAACGGCTGCAATCTTATTAACATTAAGTCTATCTGGATACAACCGTTATCAAGAAAATAAACAAAAAGAAGCTTTAGCTGTTCAAGAAAAAGCGATTCAAAAAAAAATACAATCTGCCACATTCGTAATTTCTAATCCTTTACCAACAATTAACTTAAATGTTATTAAAGAAAAATCGAAACCATTTCACGTTATTGCTGGCGCTTTTCAATTTACAGAAAATGCAGAAAAAAAAGTAGCCCAATTAAAAGCAATAGGTTTTAATGCTAAAGTCGTTGGTATTAACAAATGGGGCTTAACTCAAGTAGCTTTTAATAGCTATTCAGATCGAAACGAAGCTACAAATAACCTTTATAAAATTCGAAAAACAGTATCAAACGATGCTTGGCTATTGATTAAAGAGTAAAACTGATTCAATTTTATTTACTGCTTTTAGACCTCTCACCTTTAAATAAGTGATTACTAACTATTAACATATATTTTTTAATGGAGGCAAAAACACCCAAAGAATCTTTAACCATACTTACCGACTTAGTTTTACCAGGTGAAACCAATTATTTAGACAACCTTTTTGGTGGCGAATTATTGGCGAGAATGGACAGGGCCTGTAGTATTGCAGCTAGAAGACATTCAAGACAAATTGTTGTTACAGTATCTGTAAATCATGTTGCGTTTAACAGACCTATTCCCGTTGGAAGCGTTGTTACTTTGGAAGCTAAAGTCTCTAGAGCTTTTAAATCTTCTATGGAGACCTATGTTGATGTTTGGATTGAAGACAGACAATCTGGTTCTAGAACCAAAGTAAATGAAGGTATTTACAATTTCGTTGCCGTAGATGAAATAGGTAAACCGGTAACGATTCCTCAAATAATACCTGAAACAGAATTAGAAAAAGAACGCTTTAATGGTGCTCTCGTTCGCAAACAACTTAGCTTAGTCTTAGCTGGGAAACTAGAAGCTGATGAAGCTACAGCATTAAAGAAAATGTTTAAATAACCCTAAAATAGCTTATAATTAGTTGATGGTTTTGTGAAGGCACATTTCTTTAAAAAAAGTATTCATCACGCTCCCTTAAAGAACAATTAAATTAAATTCTTAAAATCCAAGAAGACGGATTTAAACGAGTCGTATTTTTAAACAATACAAAAACAAGCTTGGTCTTTTTAGATACTTTGTCTGTAAAAATTTGACCTATTTTTTCCCCTGTTTTTAAATCATCACCTTTCTTAACATAAATTTTCTCTAAATTATTATAAGATGAAATATAATTTCCATGCTGAACCAACACATTTCTTCTTCCTTCAGAATTAACTAATACATTTAAAACTTTGCCATTAAAAATAGACTTAGCAACTCCACCTTGTTTAGTTACAATATGCAAACCTGTTCCATTAATCGTAATTCCAGGAAACGAAGGGTGAGGCTGTTTACCAAACTTTCTTACAACAATACCCTCGGTAACCGGCCAAGGTAGTTTACCCTTATTTAATTCGAAATTTACAGCTAGAGCTTTCGCCTCTGGAGTTAGAATAAACTCATTCTTCTTAACTGATTTTGAATTATCTTTTAACTTTAATTTTTCTGCTGCAATTCTATTGGCTCGTGCTATTTCATCACGAATTATTTTATCAATTTTAGCAACAACTCTTTTTTCTTCTTTTATTTTATTCTGAAGCTCACGTTTATACTTACCCTCTTTTTTCTTAATACTTGTGATTAACTTTTCTTGACTACTTTTATCCGCTTCAATTTGTTTTTTCTGCTGCTCTTGCGATAAAATTAAAGTATCTTTTAAATTCTTTTGCAAGAATAAAGAGTCATTCATTTTCTTAATAAAATCCGTGCTTTCAACAATCTCTTCCCCTTGATTTTTTCTAAAAGAAGTATATTGTTTCATATACTCAAGCCTTTTATAAGCTTGATAAAAATTCTGAGATGATAGCAAAAACATAGTCCTACTTTGTTTCGATTTACTTTTGTATGACTTAAAAATCATATCAGCATAATCTCTTTTTAATTCAGTTAATTTCTCATTTAACTTTTTAAGCTTAGCTTCGTTAACACTAATTTCTTTTGATAAAATTGAAGCTTCAGCATTAATCGTAGAAATTAGTTTAGATCTAACTTCTATTTTTTTATTAATATCTTTTAAAGCCTCTAAAGCATTTTTCCCTTTCTTCTTTTCATTAAAAAGTAGTCTGTTTACTTGTTTTATTTCTTTGTTCAGTTTTTTACGCTGTAACTCTAATTGTTTTCTTGTTTGTCCAAACACAGAAAAAACACTTAGAAAAAAAATTAAAATCGTTAAATATATTTTTATACTTTTCACTATATCTTAATTTGCTTATACCCTTTAGGGATCGAAAAAGAGGTGTTGACATCAGTATCAAACTGAACAGACTTTAGGGTAAAATCTATATTTGTAAAACTACCTGGTTGTTTTGCTTTTATTTTTATTTCTGTGGGAAAAATAACCCCAGCAAAGATATTATATGACGGGTAAACGACATCTAATCTTCGATTCTTTTTTGAATTCACAATAGATTGTTTATTCAATTTAAAATGAGATGGGTTTACAGAAAAGAAAATATCAAATAATTTCTCTTGTTCGTTGGGTGATAAAACATAAGAATTGTTTTCTATAATTACCTCTTGTTTTTTCTTTTTAACATTTAACAAAGATTGGCCCAATAACAAGTTTTGAAGTTGATTAAAATTAATATCTGTACCTAATATCTTTTTAAGCATAGAAAAATCCCCATCAAAATATGTTTTATTCAAAGAAGAATAAAACCGAACAGATGTTGGTGTAATTTTTGCTTTAAAAAGAGTAATAAACTTTGTTCCTTTCAACCAAATAACTTCATCTTTTTTTATTTTAAAACTAACAGAAAAAGTTTGTTTTAGTTTACTATTATTAAAATTTGCTTTCAGTTTTGCATCTATTGTTTTTTTATCAAAATTAGCTGCCACGTGCTTTCTTGCTACTTTTTTAGCCGACATTTCCTCTGCCAACACACTAGAATCTATTAAACTCTTTTTTGTTTTACAGGCAGTAAATACAACAACAAAAACCACAAAATATTTTATAAACTTCATTCTAAACTTTTAATTTTATTTGATTTCTGAATAAACTTTTTTTCCTCTAAAAAATCACCTAACCCCTTATAGGAGGCTGCCATTTCTAAATAAAAATCTGCTTCCATGGTATCTTCGATAACAAAATCGATACCATTTTGTAAAATCAATAATGCTTTTTTATATTTTTTCTGATCATTCAAAACTCTTCCTTTTACCAAATAAACAAAGGGTTGTGCGGGAAACAAAGCAATACCCTCATTGCTATACTTTAAAAGTAGCTGCACATTATTGCTAGACTCTTCTAAAATTTGCTTTAGGATTGTATACGATTTATTGGACTTAAATTGGGCTTTTAAAGACACAAGATCACCTGTTTTTTCTTTAGTAACAGTTTTTCCTTTTCTATTTTCTAAAGTATCTTTTATTTTTTGAAAACTAGATGGAAGTGCATTATCCTGCTTGAGATCATTCATTAAAGATATTGCTTTTTTGTACTCTCTGTTGTCAAGATATAGCTCTAATAAAAACGTCCTCCCTGATCGGTTAATAGCAACTACTTTTTGTTGAATGGCAATTGCATCAGAAAGATTTCTATCTTTTGTATGAATTTTAACCAAGTGCTTTAAAATCCAAATATTATTTGGCTCTTTTATTAAGGCTCTCTTTGCGTATTCTTTTGCGAGGAAGGTTTTATTAAGTAATAAGTAGTTTTTAGAAAACTCAAAATAAACGGCAACGTCATTCGTTAAAATCTGATTGCAACTTTCCAAGTTTTCAATAGCTTTTTGATAATTACCAATTGATTTTTCTGATAAAGCTTTAAAAAAAAAGTCTTGAAATTTCAATTCTTTTTCTTCGGTTAAATCTTTAGCAACAAGAATACTGTCTTGTGCATGAGACTCTAAAAAATAAAGAAAAAAGAAAACACAGAACAGAGCATACTTAAAATAAATAGCTCTTTTTTTTAGGTCCTCTTTTTTCTTTAATCTTATATTCATTTAAGTTAACTCTGTGTAATCACCAATACTTACAGAAGTATATTTGCCATTGTATTTAGCATGATTTCCAATCATGGCATTGTCTAAATTTGCATTTGAAATTTCAACATTAGATTGAATTAGAGAATTAACAATCATAGAATCTTCAACAGCGCTATTCGCTCCAATTGAAACATAAGGTCCTATTTTTGTATTTTTAAGAACAACATTTTGTCCAATAAAACAGGGCTGAATAATTTCTGAATTCTCTAAAACAACATCATTTGAAACTAAATTGTTTCCCGCCTTATGCTCAAAACCTAAAACCTGTTTATTTGTATCTACTGTTGGATCTTTTTTACCACAATCCATCCAAGCATTTACCGTTCCTGGAATAAACTTAGCTCCTTGCTTTTTTAAAGATTCTAATACATTTGTTAATTGATATTCATTATTCTCTTTTAAATCATTATCGATTAAATACTGAATTTCTTCTAAAAGTTTATCTCCACTTTTAAAATAATAAATACCAATAATTGCTAAATCAGAAACAAAATCTTTTGGCTTTTCTATAAAATCAGTAATAAAACCTTCTTGCAACTTTACAACTCCAAAAGCGCTTGGGTTTTCTACTTTACTTACCCAAATTGCACCATCTGCATTTGCATCTAATTTAAAATCTGCTTTAAATAAAGTATCTGCATAAGCAACAACACAAGGGCCACTTAAAGACTCTTTTGCGCAATATATTGCATGTGCAGTTCCTAAGGCTTCTTTCTGCACATAAACAGAGCCTTTCGCACCTAATTCTTTGGCAATTTTTAATAATTGTTCTTCTGTATCTGTCGGGAATCCTTTTGCTGTCGTTCCTATAACAAACGCTATCTCATCGATTTCCTCATCAATAACAGAAGCAATATCTTCTACCAAACGTTGTACAATAGGTTTTCCTGCAATTACGGTTAAAGGCTTCGGAACAGTTAATGTGTGTGGTCTTAAACGAGAACCAATTCCTGCCATGGGGACAATTATCTTCATCTTTTTCTTTTAATTAAATTCGGAATGCAATATAATACTTATCAAGAAATTAGACTTTAATAAAAAAATCTATTTTTTCGGGTTTTAAGAACATTAAAAACCTCGCCACATTTCACAATTCAACAAAAAATATATTTGATACATATCGCAGAATAAGAATGTAAATATTCTATTTCATTACCTAAAAAGTCCTTTAAAAAATTAAATGATATCAAAAAATCAACTTAACGTTTCGGTTTTTTGTTTCTTTGCAAAAAATAAATTTATTTCTGTGAATTATTTATCTGTAGAAAATATATCAAAGGCATATGGAGAGCGTGTTTTATTTGAAGACATCTCTTTTGGAATAAGTAAAGATCAAAAAATTGCTTTTGTTGCTAAAAATGGAAGTGGAAAAACATCTATCCTTAATATTATAGCTGGTTTAGATGTTCCGGACTCTGGCCAAATTGTTAGCAGAAAAGGTATTTCTATCGCTTATTTAGCTCAGAAAGATGATATTAACCCAGCGTTAACTATCGAGGAAACTATTTTTGCTACTGATAACAAGATTCTTTCTATTGTAAAACAATATGAAAAAGCCTTACAAAATCTTGATGATACTGAAAATTACCAAGTTGCTTTTGAGCAGATGGAGCAATACAATGCCTGGGATTTTGAAACGCAATACAAACAGATTTTATCTAAATTAAAATTAGATGATTTAACGCTAAAGGTAGGCTCGCTCTCTGGCGGACAAAGAAAAAGACTCTCTTTAGCAATTGTTTTAATTAATAAACCCGATTTATTAATTCTTGATGAACCAACAAATCATTTAGATTTAGAAATGATAGAATGGTTAGAAGCTTTCTTTGCAAAAGAAAAAATCACCTTATTTATGGTTACGCACGATCGTTATTTCTTAGAGCGTGTTTGTAACGAAATTTTAGAATTAGACCAAGGTAAAATCTATAAATACAAAGGTAACTATTCTTACTACCTGCAAAACAAAGAGGAGCGTATTGCTTTAGAAGCTGTTAATTTAGGAAAAGCAAAAAGTTTATTTAAAAAAGAATTAGAATGGATGCGAAAGCAACCAAAAGCCAGAACCACTAAGTCTAAGTCTAGAACAGATGATTTCTATCAAATTAAAGAAAAAGCACATCAACGAAGACAAGACCATCAAGTTCAATTAGAAATTAACATGGAGCGTTTAGGAAGTAAAATCCTTGAGCTTCATAATGTCTCTAAATCTTTTGGAGACAAGAAAATTTTAGATGGTTTCAATTATGTTTTTAAACGTGGAGAACGTATCGGAATTATTGGTAAAAACGGAACAGGAAAATCATCATTTTTAAATATCATTACCGCAACATCTGAATTAGATAGTGGCAAAGTTATATTGGGTGAAACTGTAAAATATGGCTATTATACACAAGCTGGTATTGCCATAAAAGAAGGACAAAAAGTAATTGATGTTGTTAAAGAATTTGGAGAGTTTATACCTTTAACAAAAGGAAGAAAAATTTCTGCCTCACAATTATTAGAGCGTTTTTTATTCGACAAAAAGAAACAATACGATTTTGTAGAGAGATTATCTGGTGGAGAACAAAAACGCTTGTATTTATGTGCCGTTTTAATTCAGAATCCTAATTTTTTAATTTTAGATGAACCTACAAACGACTTAGATGTTGTAACGCTAAATGTTTTAGAAAATTTCTTATTAGATTACCCAGGTAACCTATTAGTGGTATCGCATGACAGGTATTTTATGGATAAAATTGTGGATGCACTTTTTGTTTTTAGAGGTGAAGGAATTGTTGAAAACTTCCCGGGAAACTATTCAGATTTCAGAGCTTATGATAGCTCTGCTATAAAAGAAATCTCTGAAAAATATGTCATAAAAAAAGAAGAGCAAAAACCAGCGAAAAAAGAAAATAAAAGTGCACTAAGTTTTAATGAGAAAAGAGAATTTGGCGCGTTAGAAGCAGATATTGAAAGACTACAAAGGAAAAAGGCAATTATAGAAAAACAATTTTTAAACGTCGAAATTGCAACAGATGATATTGCATCAAAATCTGAAGAACTACAAGAAATAATTCAAAATTTAGAAGAAAAAGAAGAACGTTGGTTAGAACTTTCTATGAAGTTAGAAAGCTAACCTACGCTCACAATTTCCTCTGTATTTAATAGTTTTTCGTTATTAAAACGCAACAACAACTGTGCTACTGCAATAGTATCTTTTTCGCAATAGCTTACAATTCGCTGTATGTTCTTTTCTTTGTAATAAACACTGGCAACTTCACTTCCATCAATATCGCCTTTTGGCGATGGAATACCAAGAATAGAAGTTAACAATTTTAAGGAAGTATAATGCTTATAATCGCCAAACTTCCACATTTCTAGTGTATCTAAATGAGGCACTTCCCATGGTTTTTTACCAAATAAATTTAACTTTTTTGGCAATTCTATTTGATGAATAATCATTCTTCTACTTAAAAAAGGAAAGTCGAATTCCTTGCCATTGTGCGCACACAAAAGATTACTTTTTTTAGCAAAATGAGTATCTAACAAAACTTTAAACTCAGTTAATAACTTATACTCATCATCTCCAAAAAAAGATCTTAAACGGAGTTGCCTCTTTTTTTCTACCTCAACAAAATAACCGACAGAAATACAGATTATTTTTCCGAACTCCGCCCAAATTCCTGCTCTATTATAAAATTCTTCAGCAGTAAATTCGTCTTTTCGTTGATATTGCGTTTTTTGCTCAAATAGTTCTTGGGTTTTTTTAGAAAGTAATTTCCAATTTTCTTCTTCAGGGACAGTTTCAATATCTAAAAACAAGATATTGTTTAGGTTACAGGTAAGATTCATAGCAAACTTTTTTCTTTAAATATAGTGAAAAAGAAAATGGAAAAGTTACTTTTTAGTGTTTTGGAGTTTTTACTTTTAAAAAATAATCGGTTTAATAGTATGAATAGTTTTGAAAATCAAAATACTATTCTGAAATATAATAGGGTTCTAAAACTTGCTAGTTACTTTTTTTAAAAGTATTGATACTTTTGCTGAAAAGTATTGATAGTTTTATTAAAAAGTATTGATACTTTTAGGTAAAAGTATAGATACTTTTTAAAGAATTAATGAGCAAAAAAAAAGCTCTGAAAAATTCAGAGC
>JAQXAP010000024.1 GCA_029252865.1 Polaribacter sp. | reverse complement strand
ATTTCTGGTTCTCTTCTCCCTAATAAATTTAAGTTTGGCCCGTTGATTATTATTAGTTTCATAAATTTCTTTAAGATTGTAAATATATACTTTATTTTTAGCAAATGAAATGGCAAAATGCAATTAGAGATTTTCAATTATTCTTAAAGATAGAAAGAGGTTTATCTAAAAACACGATTGATAGTTATTCTAGAGACTTAGAAAAATTATTGATTTATCTTGAAAATCATAAAGTTATATATTCTCCCATTACAATTGATGAGGATACTGTGCAAAACTTTATTTATGATATTGCTAAAAAAGTCAATCCCAGAAGTCAAGCTAGAATAATTTCTGGTTTACGCAGTTTTTTTGATTACTTAATCTTTGAAGATTACAGAAAGACAAATCCTACAGATTTAATTGAAGCTCCTAAAATTGGACGAAAATTACCAGACACGCTATCTGAAGATGAAATAAACCAACTAATTTCTGCCATAGATTTAAGCCATCCACAAGGAGAAAGAAACAGAACCATTTTAGAAACGATGTATAGTTGTGGATTACGCGTTAGTGAACTCATTAACTTAAAAATTTCTGATTTATTTTTTGATGAAGGTTTTATACGTGTTATTGGTAAAGGAAATAAACAACGTTTTGTACCTATTCATGATAATGCACAAAAATATATTTTGCTCTATATAAACAATATTAGAAACCATATAACTGCACAAAAGGGCTTTGAGGATACCGTTTTCTTAAATAGACGAGGAAAAGGATTAACAAGACAAATGATTTTTATAATACTCAAAGATTTATCCATTAAATTAGAATGGACTAAAAAAATAAGTCCGCATACATTAAGACATTCTTTTGCGACGCATTTATTAAAAAATGGTGCAGATTTAAGAGCAATTCAACAAATGTTAGGTCATGAAAGCATTACAACTACCGAAGTTTATGTGCATTTAGATAAAAGCTACTTAAAAGAAGTTGTAGAAACATATCATCCAAGAAAATAATAAATCCTTTTTTGCATTCTTAAGTAATTGTCTAGGACAAGCTGAACTCTGATTACGCGCTTTGTTTGAGTTCTTATTTTTAAGCTGATTAAATCCAACGTAAAAAAACAATTAGTAAACGCAGGAGAAAGATTCAAAAAAAAATCCTACTCAGAAAAGTAGGATTTTTAATCTTTATAATATAAAAGTATTCTCCCTGTCAGGAAGGTTAATGAGCTCTTTATTTAGCTACATTTACAGCTCTAGTTTCTCTTATAACGGTCACTCTTACCTGACCTGGATACGTCATATCATTCTGTATTTTTTGAGAAATACTAAAAGACAATTCAGCTGCTTTGGTATCATTTACTTTACCACTTTCCACCATTACGCGCAATTCACGTCCTGCCTGAATAGCATATGCTTTTTGAACCCCTGGAAAACCAAATGCAATATCTTCTAAATCTTTTAAACGCTGAATATAAGAATCTAACACTTGACGTCTTGCTCCTGGTCTTGCTCCTGATATAGCATCACAAACCTGAACTATTGGAGAAATTAAACTTTTCATTTCAATTTCATCGTGGTGCGCACCAATTGCATTGCATACATCTGGTTTTTCACCATATTTTTCAGCCCATTGCATTCCTAACAATGCGTGAGGAAGTTCACTCTCTGTGTCTGGTACTTTACCAATATCATGCAGTAATCCTGCACGTTTTGCTACTTTAGAATTTAAACCCATTTCTGCAGCCATTATGCCGCAAAGATTTGCAACTTCACGAGAGTGCTGTAATAAATTCTGGCCATAAGAGGAACGATATTTCATTCTACCAACCGCTTTAATTAATTCTGGATGTAATCCGTGAATTCCTAAATCAATCACAGTTCTTTTACCAACTTCGATAATCTCTTGCGTAATCTGTTTCTCTGTTTTACTTACAACTTCTTCAATTCTAGCTGGGTGAATTCTACCATCTGTAACTAATTTATGTAAAGATAAACGTGCAACTTCTCTTCTAATAGGATCAAAACAAGAGAGAATAATTGCGTCTGGCGTATCATCTACAATAATTTCTACACCCGTCGCAGCTTCAATTGCTCTAATGTTTCTTCCTTCTCTACCAATAATACGACCTTTAACATCATCAGACTCTAGGTTAAACACAGAAACACAATTTTCTACAGCTTGCTCTACACCTACTCTTTGTATTGTTCCTAAAACGATCTTTCTTGCCTCTTGCTCAGCTGTTAACTTCGCTTCTTCTACCGAAGTCTGAACAAAAGCCATTGCTTCAGATTTAGCCTGGTCTTTTAATGAAGTTACCAATTGTACTTTTGCTTCATCTGCAGATAAACCAGAAATTTGCTCTAGCATATCTACATGACGCTTGTGCATTATCTCTAATTCGTTTTCTTTATTCTCAACAAAGTCCAACTTTTTATTAAAATCGTTTTCTTTTTGCTCTAAAGATTTATTTAATCGTTTGTTTTTATCTACTTCTGATGCTACCTGAGATTCTCTATCTCTGATACGTTTTTCAACATCAGAAATCTTTTTCTCTCTACTAAGAATTACTTTTTCGTGCTCAGACTTCAGTTCAATAAACCTTTCTTTAGCTTGTAGTATTTTATCCTTTTTAACCGCCTCTGCATCTATTTTGGCTGCTTTTAAAATCGCAGCTGCCTCGTTTTTAGTGCTATCAACTAATTTATTTCCTTTTGCTTTTTCCATAGCTTTTGCAATTAAAAATCCAACTGCAATACCTATAATCAAAACTCCCACATTTATGAGAAGTATCGTGTCATCCATAATTTAAATTTAGTATAAAAAAAAGCCTACATTAGTTTGGTTTTTAAACTCCAAATATGGTACTTATAGGACTAACTAACTATTCAAGGATCCACTTGTTACTAATATAAACTTAGTAGCTATGGCTTGCTTTTGTAGTTAAGACTCATCCTTCATAATTGAATCGTGTTGAGTTTAATAAACAATTTACTAACGTAGGCAGTGTGTTGTTAATGTATATTTTAAAGAACTTATTGTAAATGAGAATCAACTAATTGTGTTAACTCATTTATTTTATTTACGACTTCTCTATTTGTAGAATCTTTTTCTATTGATGAAATTTCTGCTTTTGACGCAAACTGCAATGCACACATAGCTAAAACATCTTGTTTATCGCTAACTGCATAGTTTTCTTCATACATAGAAATCAATCTGTTAATAGCATTTGCGGCTTTTCTCATACCTTCTTCCTCTTTCGTATTATTTACACTTAAAGGGTAGGTTCTACCTGCTATAACAATATTAATTTTAAGTTTTTCCACAATTTAAAGAACTTTATTCATGTAACTGAATGATACACTTATCGATTTCTCGAATTAAACTATTTATTTTGAGTTTCGTATCTCTAGTGTTTGTACTTCTGCCATCTATAGTTTTTGCAACTTTAAGCAAATCATATTGCCTTTTTTGTTCTACTAATAATTGCTCTCTTTCAAACAGTTGATGCTGTAATTTTGTTGTATTTTGAAGCAATATCTCGTTTTCATTCTTTAAAAATTCATAGTTAGAAAGTAAGTTTTTTAACTTATCTTCCAGTAAATGAATTGCTTCTACTGTATTACTCATCTGTACCGTTTGAATAAAACTACACCAACAAAGTTAACGTTCTGTTTTATATTTTACAACAATTTGTTGATTTATTCATAATACCCTCTTAAATAAGGGATTACTTAAAAGATGTTTTTCACTATTTTTACAGAAAAATAATTGAGACTTGAAACAAACATTTTTATTACTTTATTTTTTTTTCACTCTTATTAATTATTCACAAGAAAAATATCCGGTGGATTATTTTAGAAACCCTCTGGATATAGATCCTGTTATCGCAGGCACTTTTGGTGAATTAAGGAGTAATCACTTTCATTCTGGTATAGATATTAAAACACAAGGAAAACAAGGTTTAAAAATTTATGCTGCTGCCGATGGATATGTCTCACGAATAAAGGTTGCCCAATATGGCTTTGGAAAAGCTATTTACATTAATCACCCTAACGGTTTTACAACAGTTTATGCGCATTTAAGTAGATATTCTGATAAAATTCAGAAATATGTAAAATACATCCAATACAAAAAAGAGGACTACCAAACGGGAAGCTTATTTATCAAAAAAAACAAATTTCCTGTAAAAAAAGGAGAAATCATTGCTTTTTCTGGAGATACTGGTAGCTCTGGAGCACCTCATTTACATTATGAGATTAGAAATACTAAAACGGAAGAAATTTTAAATCCATTATTGTTTGGATTAAAACCTGAAGATACAACTGCTCCGAGCATTCAATCTCTTAAAGTATATCCGTTAAATAATTCCTCAAGAATTAATCTTCAAAATAAAAGTTTTATTCTTCCTTTAAAAAGTAGTTCGAAAGGAAAATATATCGCTGATAGAATTTCTGCTTTTGGAATGATTGGATTTGGAATAAATGTTTTTGATAGATTAGATAAGGCACTAAATAAAAATGGCGTTTACAGTTTAGAAATGTTAGTGAATGGAAAGCGTTTTTATTATCACAACGTCGAAACTTTTACATTTCCAGAAAGTAAATTCATTAACTTACACATAGATTATGAACATTATAAAAAATACAAAAGAAAATATCAAAAAACATATAAAGAGGCTGCAAACAAATTGTCTACTTACAAGGTTTTAGTAAATAATGGAATCATAGATATTAAAAATGGATTGAATTATACCGTAGAAATTATCGCAAAGGATTATAACGGAAATACAAGTTCTCTAAAAATACCGATTACAGGCAAAGCTAGTAATTCTCTTTTTACGCAAAAAATAGACACAACTGCCTTTAATATAGTAGCTAAAAATTTTCAAAAATTTAAAAATAAAAATGTGACTGTAGCTTTCCCAAAAAATACATTTTACGAAGATTTTTATTTAGATTTTAAGGTAGACAATGGTGTTGCACAAATTCATACCCCTACAATTCCGTTAGACAAAAGTTTTACGTTAACTTTTAATGTTTCTAAATATTCTGAGGCGGATAAAGAGCAATTATACATTGCAAATGTAGAGAATTCCAAATATCCATCGTTTCAATATACAAGAAAAAAAGACAGTACTTTTTATACCACAACAAAAACCTTAGGTAAATATTCTTTAGTTGCAGACAAACTTGCGCCTGAAATAAAGTTACTATATTTTAAAGATCAACAATGGATTTCTGAACTAAATACAATAAAAGTAAAAGTTTCTGACAACGGATCTGGTATTAAAAACTATAGAGCAACTATTGATGGAAAATGGATTTTAATGGAATACAATCATAAAAATAATATATTAACCTATAATTTTAGTGATAAAAAATTGGTTGGTAGCAAACATATTTTTAAAATTGTAGTCTCGGACAATGTTGGAAATACGAATTCGCTTTCCACAACGTTCTTTAAGAAACAAGTAAACTAACCTACGTGAAAAAAACCTTACTACTTTTATTCTTCCTTCCCTTTTTTGCTTTTGCTCAAAAAATGACAATCTTAAAAGGAACTGTCAAAAATAAAAACAAACAGCCAATAGAAAAGGTTTCTATAAAATTTAATAACGTTGGTACAACAACTGATGAAAATGGTAAATACCAAATAAGAATACCTTATAAGAAGGAAATCACATTAGTATTTAGCCATATATCATACAAAACGCTTTCTAAAAGTTACATTGCAAATAGTAGAAACGGCGTTCGTTTGTCTGTTATTCTTTCCTCAAAAACAGAAGAGTTAACAGAAATCATCGTTAGAGAAAATAAAAAAGCTGTTCAAGGTTTACAAAAGATTGATGTAAATATTGTAAAAAATGTTATTGGGCCAAATGCTGGTGTAGAAAATATTTTAATGACATTACCTGGTGTTACCAACAACAATGAATTAAGCACGCAGTACAATGTTAGAGGTGGAAATTTTGATGAGAACTTAGTTTATGTAAACGGAATAGAAGTTTACAGGCCTTTTTTAATAAGATCAGGACAACAAGAAGGTTTGAGTTTTATAAACTCTAACATGGTGCAAAACATTAATTTTTCAGCAGGTGGGTTTCAAGCAAAATATGGCGATAAACTGTCATCTGTTTTAGACATTACTTATAGAAAACCAACAGAAGTTGCAACCAGTGCAGACTTGAGTCTCTTAGGGGCAAGTGTTACATTTGAAACTCCTCTTGTTGACGATAAACTTACTTCAATAAGTAGTTTTCGATATCGAAACAACAGTCTTTTTGTAAATAGCAAACAGATTGAAACTAATTTTAGACCTACTTTTATTGATTTTCAGACGTATTTATCTTACGAAGCTTCAGACAAATTGAAATTAAACTTTTTAGGAAATTTTTCTTTAAATGATTACAATTACAAACCTATTTCTAGAAGCACTCGCTTTGGTACTGTGGCAGATCCTTTAGAGTTAAATGTTTATTATTCTGGAGAAGAACAAGACAATTATCTTACGATGTTTGGCGCATTTTCTTCAGATTACCAAGTCAACAATAATTTATCTTTTACAGGGACAATTTCTAGATACAATACTCAAGAAGAAGAACATTATGATATTGCTGCCGCCTACAGATTAGGAGAGGTTGATGCAAATATTGGATCTGAAAATTTTGGTAATGTAGATTTTTCAGAAGGTATAGGATCTCAACTTAATCATGCTCGTAACGATTTAGATGCATTAATTACAAATGCTCAAATAAGGGGTAAATACAAAGTAAATAAAAAACAATTCGATTTTGGTGTGAAAATTCAAAAAGAAGACATTAGAGATCGTATTAGAGAATGGGAAATTATCGATTCTTTGGGTTTTTCTATAAGGCCTCCAAATTCAATGAGTAATAATCAACCTTATAAACCTTTTGAGGGCCCAATTACCCCGTATCAAAATATAAGAGTGGATAATGAAGTAGAAATTAATCGTGTTTCTGGTTATGTACAATTTAATGAACGCTCATTCTGGGCCGAAAATGAAGTTTGGTTCAACATCGGTATTAGAGCTCATAATTGGACTGTGAAAGGAAATGGAATTGCCTCAAAAAGCCAAACGATTATTAGTCCGAGAGCACAATTCTCCATAAAGCCAAATTGGGATAAAGACATACTTTTTAGAACTTCTGTAGGTTCATATTCGCAACCACCTTCTTACAGAGAATTAAGAAATGCTAATGGAAATATAAATGTAAATTTAAAGGCACAAAATTCAATTCACTTTGTTGGAGGTATGGATTATAGCTTTAATATGTGGGAAAGACCTTTTAAATTAACTTCAGAATTCTATTACAAAAACTTAACGAACGTAAATTCATATACTATTGATAATGTTAGAATTAGATATAGAGCAGACAACAATGCAACAGCTTACGCTTATGGCTTAGATATTCGATTAAATGGAGAATTTGTTCCGGGAAGTGAAAGTTGGGTAAGTCTTGGATATTTAAAAACCGAAGAAAACATCAATAACAGAGGTAGTATTGCTAGACCTTCAGATCAACGTTTAAAATTTGGAATTCTTTTTCAAGATTATGTTCCTAATTTACCAAACTTAAAAGCATACTTAAACTTGGTTTATAATTCAGGAGTTCCGGGAGGTTCACCTTCTTATGCCGATGTATATCAATACCAAAGTCGATTAAGAGATTATAAACGGGCAGATCTTGGTGTTTCTTATATTTTTACAGACTCAAACAAACGATTCAAAACAGGTTGGTTATCTAAATTTAAAGAATTAAGTGCTGGTTTAGAATTATTTAATATGTTTGATATTCAAAATTCAATAACAAACACTTGGGTGAGAGATGTGTACTCTAAAACTCAATTCGGAATTCCAAATTTTATGACAGGGAGAGTTTTAAACTTTAAAGTTTCCATGAAGTTATAAAAACAAAATGAGCTGATTTTCATCAACTCATTTAAATTACTTTTTTTAAGTAAAGATTTTATGGTAATATTTGCGCAGCATGTGCTTTTGTCTTCACCTTCAAAATAATATCCATTATAATTCCGTTTTCATCAATTACAAAGGTTGTTCTGTGAATTCCATCATATTCTTTACCCATAAACTTCTTTGGACCCCATACATTAAAAGCCTCAATTACAGTTTTTTCTTCATCTGCCAATAGAGGAAAAGGAAGCTCGTGTTTGTTTATCCAATTTTGTTGTCTTTTTGCGGAATCTGCACTTACACCTAACACGTCATATCCTTTTGCTAAAAAAGTTTGATAATTATCTCTTAAATCACACGCTTCACTTGTACAACCTGGGGTACTTGCCTTAGGATAAAAGAATAATACTAACTTTTTGCCAGTATAATCTGATAATTTTATAAGATTACCTGCATTGTCTTTTGCTTCAAATTGTGGAGCGTTATCTCCAATTTTTAGTGATGTCATTTTTAGTTGTATTTCAAAGTTACTACGAATGCAAGTTACAAAGTCTAAAAAGAATTGCCTAAAACTTACATTAATAATTTCTGTGCAACGTTGTATCTTTGTTAGCATCAAAATAAAAAAAATGAATAAGCAAGAGAAAGTAAAGTTTGTAATTGATACGCTTGAAGAAAAATATCCAGAGATACCAATTCCTCTAGATCATAATGATCCATATACTTTGTTAATTGCTGTTTTATTATCTGCACAATGTACAGATGTTCGCGTAAATAAAATTACACCTTTATTGTTCGAGAAAGCGGATAACCCATTTGATATGGTAAAAATGTCTGTGGAGGAAATTAAAGAAATTATTCGTCCTTGCGGGTTATCTCCTATGAAAAGCAAAGGAATTTACGGTTTATCTAAAATATTGATTGAAAAATATGATGGCCAAGTCCCGCAAACTTTTGAAGGTTTAGAGGAATTACCTGCTGTTGGTCATAAAACTGCTGGCGTTGTTTTAAGTCAGGCGTTTGGAATACCAGCATTTCCTGTAGATACTCATATTTTACGTTTAATGTATCGTTGGAATTTATCAAACGGTAAAAGTGTTGCTCAAACAGAAAAGGATGCAAAACGTTTATTTCCTAAAGAATTATGGAATGACCTTCACTTACAAATTATTTGGTATGGAAGAGAGTTTTCGCCTGCCCGAGGCTGGGATTTAGATAAAGATATTATTACAAAGACAATAGGTAGAAAATCTGTTTTAGACGATTATTTTAAAAAGAAAAAATAAGATATACAATTCTTGTCTCTATTGCTTTGTGAGATAAGATTTTGATTGTAAATTATTTTTAATTTTTCATTTACAATGAATAAAGATTTAAGCATAAGGTGCGAATTTTAAGAACGCTTCCAAACAAAAAAAAGCTCCAACAATGTTGAAGCTTTTTCCTCTCTTAATTCAAATTCAATTCAATGAAGTCTTCTGATTTAGTTTTTACAAAAGTTAGCGATTTTGAAAAATTAATCAAAAATTGAACTGTATTTTCTTTAGGTTTCATCTGAATTTCAGATGGTTTTTTTGAGTAAATTTGCATCATATATCTAATTTAATTATCTGGTTATAAATTAGTAACGATATAACTTTTACTTTATTGCTAATTCACTAAAATAATATTATGTTTTTCTATTAATTTTCTCATATTAATTAGAGCGTAACGCATTCTGCCTAACGCAGTATTAATACTAACGCCCGTATTTTCACTTATTTCTTTAAAACTCATGTCTTTATACATACGCATTACCAAAACCTCTTTTTGTTCTTCTGGTAACTCATTTACAACCTCTCTTATGTCATTATAAATCTGTTCTTGTATAAGTTTTTTCTCTGCATTTAAGTTTCCATCACCTATAACAGAAAAAATATCGAACTCATCTGTATTTTTAAATGTTGGCATTCTGTTAGACTTTCTAAAGTGATCTATAACCAAATTGTGACCAATTCTCATAACCCAAGGTAAAAACTTACCCTCCTCATTATAATTACCTTTCTTTAAAGTTTTGATTACTTTAATGAAAGTATCCTGAAAAACATCTTCTGTTATATCTCTATCTTGAATTTTACTGTAGATAAAACTGTACAATCTTTGTTGGTGTCTTTTAATTAAAACTCCTAAAGCAGCTTCTTTTCCTTGTATATAATCCCTAACTAAAGTACTATCTGAAATTTTATTTTTTTGCACCATAACTACCTTTTGAAGAATGAGTATTCTTCTGATTTAAGATTAAATTAATAATTTAAAAAGTAGTTTTTTACTATATGCTTGTGCTTTATGTATTGTGGTTAAATACAAATATTAATATTTTTTATCGAAACAACAAATAATTCAGCATATTTCGCATTTAATTTTGATAAAATGGTTTAAAAAAATGGTATTTTTATGTTTTATTTTAATTGATACATGAAGCTAGATATTTCTGACGTAAATCCTAAAGAAAATATTATAATCAAAGGAGCGAAACTCCATAATTTAAAGAATATAGATGTTGTTATACCAAGAAATAAACTAGTTGTAATTACTGGTCTTTCTGGTTCGGGAAAATCTTCTTTAGCTTTCGACACCTTATATGCGGAAGGTCAAAGACGTTATGTAGAAAGCTTGTCGTCTTATGCGCGACAGTTTTTAGGAAAATTACATAAACCAAAAGTAGACTTCATAAAAGGTATTGCTCCCGCAATTGCTATTGAACAAAAGGTAAATTCTACAAACCCACGATCTACTGTGGGTACATCCACAGAAATTTATGATTACATAAAACTATTATATGCTAGAGTTGGTAAAACCTTCTCTCCTATTTCTGGAAATGAAGTGAAAAAAGACACTGTTTCTGATGTTGTTAACTTTATAAAAAAATTTAATGACAGAACAAAATTATTACTCTTAGCGCCTATTAGTATTGATAAAAACCGAGATTTAAAAACTGTTTTACAAGTTTTAGAACAACAAGGTTACGCGCGTTTAAAGTGGAATGATAAAGTATATAGAATATCCGATTTTCCACAAAAGAAATATAAAAATGAAGAATTATTTTTAGTAGTTGATAGAATTATTACTAAACAAGACGAAGATTTTTACAATCGATTAGGAGATGCAATTCAGACTGCTTTTTTTGAAGGAAAAGGAATTTGTTTTATTGAAAATTTAGAAAATAATAAAGTTAATGAATTTAGCAATAAGTTCGATTTAGACGGAATGTCATTCTTAGAACCAAATACACATTTATTCAGTTTTAATAATCCTTATGGTGCTTGCCCAACGTGCGAAGGTTATGGAAGCGTAATTGGTATTGATTCTGATTTAGTCATTCCGAATACCGGTTTATCAATTTTTGAAGATGCTATCTTCCCTTTTAAAACACCTTCATATATTCATTACAAAGAAAGCTTAATTGAAGTTGCGTATAAATTTAATATTCCTATACACAAACCTTGGTTTGAATTATCCGAAGAACAAAAAGAATTAGTTTGGAATGGAAATAAAAGCTTTTACGGAATTCATCATTTATTTACTGTTTTAGAAGAAAAGAGTTATAAAATACAAAATAGAGTAATGCTCTCTCGTTACAGAGGAAAAACAAAATGTACTTCCTGTAACGGAAAACGACTGAGACACGAAACCAATTTTGTAAAAATAAATGAGAAAACAATTTCTGACCTAGTTACACTCCCTTTAGATGAATTATCTGACTTTTTTAAAAACATACAATTAGATAAATACCAAGCAAAAATTGGAAAACGTTTGTTAGCAGAAATTAATAATCGTTTGCAGTTTTTAACAAATGTGGGGTTATCTTATTTAACAATAAATAGAACATCAAACACACTTTCTGGAGGTGAAAGTCAGCGAATAAACCTGGCAACTTCCTTAGGTAGCTCATTAGTTGGCTCTATGTATATTTTAGATGAACCAAGTATCGGCTTACATCCAAAAGATACAGAACGTTTAATCGGGGTTTTAAAAGATTTACGAAATTTAGGAAATACGGTTGTCGTTGTAGAGCATGATGAAGATATCATGAAAGAAGCCGATTATATTATAGATATAGGTCCTGAAGCAGGTAGTTATGGAGGACAAGTGGTTGCTGAAGGAGATTTTGAAGCTATTTTAAAGTCAGATTCTTTAACCGCAAAATACCTTAATGATGAGTTAAAAATTAAAGTTCCTAAAAAACGTAGAATCTCCAAAAATAACATTCAGATTATTGGAGCACGAGAAAACAATTTAAAAAATGTTGATGTCACGTTTCCACTAAACTCTTTAACCGTAATTACAGGAGTTTCTGGCTCTGGTAAAAGTACATTGGTTAAAAATATTTTATACCCAACAATGCAAAAACAATTGATTGGTCATGGAGAAAAAATCGGTCAACACACAGAAATTAGAGGAAATTTCGAAAACATAAAACACATTGAATTTATAGACCAAAACCCAATTGGACGCTCTTCTCGTTCAAATCCGGTAACGTATATTAAAGCTTATGATGATATTAGAGCGCTGTTTTCTAATCAGAAATTATCATCAATAAGAAACTACAAACCAAAACATTTTTCTTTTAACGTAGAGGGAGGCCGTTGCGAAGTTTGTAAAGGCGAAGGAGAGGTTACTATTGAAATGCAATTTATGGCAGATGTTCATCTAGAATGTGATGTTTGTAAAGGAAAACGCTTTAAAAAAGAAGTTTTAGAAGTAAAGTTTGATGGAAAATCTATTGATGATATTTTAAATCTTACCATTGATGACGCCGTTGCTTTTTTCTCAGAAAACTTAGTTCATAAAATTGCTAGTAAACTAAAACCTCTGCAAGACGTTGGTTTAGGTTATGTAAAATTAGGGCAATCCTCCTCTACCCTTTCTGGCGGAGAAGCGCAACGTATAAAACTGGCTTCCTTTTTAGTAAAAGGAAACACAAAAGACAAAGCATTATTTATTTTTGATGAGCCTACAACGGGTTTGCATTTTCACGATATTCAAAAATTATTAGCTTCTTTTAATGCCTTAATTGATAAAGGTCATTCCATTATTGTAATTGAACACAATATTGAGTTGATTAAATGTGCCGATTACATTATTGACCTAGGTTTAGAGGGTGGCAAAAACGGAGGAAACCTTATTTTTCAAGGAATTCCTGAAGAATTAACTAAAAATAAAAAATCTTACACAGCTAAATATTTAGCGGAGAAATTAATTCTTTAGAAGCTATTTCCCGCTTTCACTATTCGCTTTTTTTATCCTGTTTCTGTAAGAAAACGAGATGAAGTTTTAGCAACACTTAAGTCTTATTAAAAAGATACAAATACAAAAAAATCCTTCTCTAATGAGAAGGATTCTATTTTTGGGTGGAAGACGGGACTCGAACCCGCGACACTCGGTACCACAAACCGATACTCTAACCAACTGAGCTACAACCACCATGTAAATTCGGCTGCAAATATAATTATATTTTTATTATTTGAAAATAAATTTTCAAATTAATTTACTTAAATTTTCAACTGCTACGTAACGTTCTGAGGTAAAACCCTCTGCATATTCAACACCAATTAATCTACCTAAATCTTTTGCTCTGTAATTTATACTATCCGTAAAATTCTTGCTTGTTATCGGTGTTTCTGGCTCGTTGCTTGTAGGGTCGTAAAACTGAGTAGAATATGCTAAAACTGCTTTTTCCTTAACATCAATAAAATCACTAACATCAACTACAAAATCAGGTTCAATATTTTTCCATTGTATGTAATGATATACTTGTTTCGGTCTCCATTTTTTTTGTGACTCACCGCAGATTTTAGTTTCAATTTTTAACAATCCACTTAAAAAACAAGCATCAGAAACCAAATTACTCCCTTTGGGGTGATCTATATGCCTATCGTCAATAGCATTGCATAAAACGATTTCTGGTTGATACTTACGAATCATTTTTATTATTTCTAATTGATGATTTTTGTCATTCATAAAAAAACCATCAGCAAAACCCAAATTTTCACGAACAGAAACCCCCAAAATAGAAGCCGATTTTGACGCTTCTATATCTCTTATGGCTGCTGAACCTCTCGTACCTAGCTCGCCTCGAGTTAAATCTACAATACCAACTTTTTTACCTAAAGAAACTTCTTTTGCAATCGTTGCACCACAGCCTAATTCAACATCATCAGGGTGGGCGCCAAATGCTAAAATATCTAACTTCATATAATTCTAATATTTTTAAACTTTATTGTTTTTAAAACCTAATAAGGTAAATGTCTAATTTAAACATAAACATCGGTCTCTAAAAAATAGCAACAACTTTAACGCTTTGCTTTTATAATAGCTTGTTCTATATCTTCAATTAAATCTTTGTGTTCTTCTATTCCTAAAGAAAACCGAATTAATCCATCCTTAATTCCTCTAGCCAAACGCTCTTCTTCACTTAATAATGCATGTGTCGTTTTCACAGGACTTACGGTTGTACTCTCTAAACCTGCTAGACTCATAGAAGGTTTTATCAGTTTTAAATTATTCTGAAATTCCATTGCATCAATACCTTCAGACAATTCAAAAGACAACATTGCACCAAAACCTATCATTTGTTTTGCAGCGATTTCGAAACCAGGATGATTTGACAAACCCGGATAATATACCTTATCTATATTTGCATTTCCATCTAAATAGTTTGCCATTTCTTGCGCATTTTTTGTTTGCTCTTTTACACGTAAATTTAAGGTTTTTAAGCTTCGCTCTAATAACCAAACTGTATGATCGCTTAAATTACCCCCAAGGTTGATGGCTGTTTTCCAAATTTGTTCAATATGCTCTCTAGATGCAGCGATTACACCAGCAGAAATATCTGAATGCCCTCCCATATATTTAGTTGCAGAATGTAACATAACATCAATACCAAAATCCACAGGAGTCTGATTTATAGGCGATGC
>JAQXAP010000018.1 GCA_029252865.1 Polaribacter sp. | reverse complement strand
TTACAAACCACTTATAAAATTACCATAAGGATCTTTAAATTGTGTTCCTTCAGCAAAACGATATTTACTTAACTTTTTAAATTCTACGAGTGCCCACAATACAAATTCTTTCATAAAATAAGTATCAGACTCATTTAAACTTGGTTGGTAAGCTTTTACAAAAACAGATAAGGGCTTTATTTTGTCTAATTCTGCCTTGTATTCTTCTTCTGTATAATCATCTAATAATTCAAAATCAACGTCTGCATTAAAAAACCAAGAAATTATATCATCATATGGAGTTTCAGTATCCTGTTTCTCCAACTTTTTTATCTCTGGAAAATAATTTGGAAACAATGTTTTTATTCCGTTTTTAATTAAGTTCTCTGCAACTGCCTGCGTACCCTCTTGTTCTCCCTCGTAAACCAATTCTACTTTACCTGTTATTGCCGGAATAATTCCATCAAAATCACTTAAACGAATCATGGTTTTTTGTTCTCCACAAAGTAAAGCTCTTCTTTCTGCTGTACTTAACAAGTTTTCAAAAGCGGTAATACTTAGACGTGCACTTACACCACTTTTAGCATCAATATATTCACTTTTTCTAGCTTCAAAAACTATTTGCTCTAACAAATCTTTTGCCAATTCAGGCACAGCAATAAAATCTTTTAAAGCACTTGCTTTACTCGCTTCTTGCTGCGTTATCTTTTTTGCAGTTTCTATATCCTCTGGGTAATGGGTCAAAATTTGCGAGCCTATTCTGTCTTTTAAAGGGGTTACAATACTACCTCTATTGGTATAATCCTCAGGATTTGCTGTAAATACAAATTGCATATCTAAAGGAAGTCTTAATTTAAAACCTCTAATCTGAATATCTCCTTCTTGTAAGATATTGAATAAAGCAACTTGAATTCTTGCCTGTAAATCGGGCAATTCGTTTATTACAAAAATACATCTGTTTGCTCGGGGAATCATTCCGTAATGAATTACCCTGTCATCTGCATAAGATAATTTTAGATTCGCGGCTTTTATTGGATCTACATCACCAATAATATCTGCAACAGTAACATCTGGAGTTGCCAATTTCTCTGCAAAACGCTCATTTCTATGCAACCAAAAAATAGGAGTTTCATCACCTTTTTCTTTAATGGCTTCAATAGCAAATCTTGAAATTGGATGAAGCGGATCATCGTTAATTTCAGAGCCTTCTACTACGGGGATATATTCGTCTAACAAATCTAGCATTAATCTCGCTATACGCGTTTTTGCTTGGCCTCTTAATCCTAATAGATTGATGTTATGTTTGCTTAAAATTGCTCTTTCTAACTCCGGGATTACGGTATTTTCATAACCATGAATTCCTTTAAAAACAGTTTCTTTATGCTGTATCTTACGAATTAAGTTTTCACGCAACTCATCTTTTATAGATTTCGAAGTGTATCCTGCCTTTATTAATTCGCCTAAAGTTTTTATGTTAATAATATTCATATATTTAATTATATCAAACAAAGTTTACTTCTTTTACTGAACAACTTTGTTGTTTATTTTTAGCCTCTAATTCTTTTTTTTCTATTGGTTTCGTAATCTTCAAAAATCATTTCTCCTAAACCTTTTAAACCAGTGTAAAATGCTTTTCCTTGGTTTGCTTTTGTGAAAGCCCTTACAAATTGCATTAAATAAGAATCTTGTGCTATCATAAAAGTGGTTATAGGAATATGTAACTTTCTTGCTTGCTGCGCCATTGCATAACATTTATTTACAATGTAGGAGTCTAAACCGTTACTATTTTTATAATATTGGCCATCTGGTAAACGCAAACAACTTGGTTTTCCATCAGTAATCATAAATATTTGTTTGTTTGTATTTCTTTTTCTTCGCAATAAATCCATTGCTAACTGCAAACCAGCCACCGTATTTGTATGATAAGGCCCCACTTGTAAATAAGGTAAATCCTTAATTTTTATAGACCAGGCATCGTTTCCAAAAACAATAATATCAATGGTATCTTTTGGATAACGCGTTGTAATTAATTCTGCCAACGCCATCGCTACTTTTTTGGCTGGCGTAATTCTATCTTCTCCGTATAAAATCATCGAATGGCTAATATCAATCATTAAAACGGTACTCATTTGACTTTTATGCAACGTTTCTTCCACAACCAAGTCATTTTCTGTTAGATTAAAGTTTTCTATTCCGTTATTAACTTGAGCGTTCCTTAAGCTTTCTGTCATGGATACTTTATCTAAAGCATCTCCGAATTGATAAGCCCTTAAATCTCCAGTATGTTCATCTCCAATTCCTACAGATTTACTTTTATGATCTCCACTACCACTCCTTTTTATTTTTCCAAAAATAGTATTTAAAGCTTGTTGACGAATGGCGCGTTCAGTTTTTGGAGTAATTTTTGTTCCTCCGGTTCCATCTCCTTTTATTTCCTCTTTTATGTACCCTTTCTTCTTCAAGTCATCTATAAAATCATCAATGGTATACTCATCATTGGTAAGTTTATACTCTTTATCTAGGGTACGCAGCCATTCAATAGCTTCATCAAAATCGCCCGAGGTGTGCGTAATCAGTTCTTTAAAAATCTCAAAAAGCATTTCAAAAGGAGACTGACTTTTTGCTTTATAGGTTTTAAAAACAAAACCTTTTCTTTTTGTATCATTTTTCATTTCTATAAAAATACATATTTAAAAGCTCTCATTTAACACATTAATATTACTTTAATAAATATGACTATTATTTATATTTATTAAAATATGAATATTTCACAGAGAGAATGAAAGACCATTAATACAAAAAAATAATTCTTTAAATAATAAACTTTTACCACCAATTAACCGTCTATTACATACCCAAAAAGAATCTTGTTCCTTGAAATTCAACCCACTCTTAAACCATACAAAAACAAGCTATTTAATAGCTACAAAACTTATATCTATTTACAATCTAAAAATCATTAAACCTTGGACGTGAATTAGTAAAGGTTATTTGGCGTTAAAAGCCCGTTTGAATCAACTTACAACATTCGTAAAAAATGCAACAAAAAGATATGAAATAATTCTAATACAAATCGTAATCAATTCAAGCGCTATTTATTATTTTTACAGAATGGCAAGAGTTTTAATTACAGGTGGTACAGGTTTGGTTGGAAAAAGATTAACACAAATGTTAATTGCAAAAAATCATGAAGTACTTATTTTAAGCAGAAATCCAAAAAAGAAGAATGAATTTAAGTGGGATGTTTCCTCTAATCATGTTGATGAAAAAGCACTTATAAATACAGATTACATTATTCATTTAGCAGGAGCTGGAATCGCTGATGAACGCTGGTCAAAAAAAAGAAAACAAGTAATTATTGATAGTAGAGTTGAAACAGCAAACTTACTTTTTGATAAAATAACATCTTTAAATATCAAATTAAAAGGATTCATTTCAGCCTCAGGAATTGGTTACTACGGAGCAGTAAATTCTGAAATCATTTTTGAAGAAACTGCTAAAGTAGGGACTGATTTTTTAGGTAAAACCTGTGAAAAATGGGAACAAGCTGCAAATCAGTTTTCAATACAGAACATACCTGTAACCATCTTAAGGACAGGTATTGTTTTAGCGAAAAAAGGTGGTGCATTAGACAAAATGAAAACCCCTATAATAACTCCTATAGGTTCGGGTAAACAATACATTCCTTGGATTCATATTGACGATCTTTGCCATCTGTATATAGCAGCAATTGAAGATAATTTAATCGGTATTTTTAACGCAGTAGCTCCAGAACATCACACCAGTATTTCTTTTTCTAAAGCACTAGCCAAGAATTTTAAAAGACCCTATTTAGGAATTGGGGTACCCGGTTTTCTGCTTAAAATTTTATTTGGTGAAATGTCGGTTATTCTTTTAACAGGAAGTAGAATCTCAACTAAAAAAATCGAAAAGAATAAATATTCTTTCCGATTTGCAAAGCTTCACGAAGCTTTGAGTAATTTATAAAAAACGCATCTTTTTCATTTTTTTTATCAACATTTATCTTCTTCGCGCAGATTTGTAATCATTCATAATCACAAATTATAGTAAGAAAATAATTGAATAGCTGCTGTTATCGATAAAAGTTAAAACGATGATTTGATATTTAGAGCAACCTCACTCCACGTTTTAGACACGCCATCAGCTCCTTTATGTAATTCTTTACAAACTGTATTTATAGAGTTTATAGCATCTAGAGCGTTCCAGTTGGCTACATCCATAGTTGCGTTCATAGAAAAAGTATTTGCTCTAATACGATATAAGAAAGATACTTTTTCTGTAATACCATTCATTTTAATATTTGCATAACCAATAGAATCGTTTTCTAAAACCAACTTACCAGACAACAATTTGGTCTTGTCCATAAAGCCAAAAAAGAATTTTTTTATTTTATAATCTCTACTAGCGTTTTGAGTAAAAAGGCTACTTACGGGTATGGAGAACTCCGCATTATGAATCGCTTCCTTAATTGAATTTCCCTCGCCTCCTTGGGTAATATCAACCTTTTTAAACTGACCACCTACAGGTACCTTATCTGTAGTTTTATAAGCTATAAAGTTAATTTCGTTGTCAGCGTTTTCTATTGAAAACTTTGACTTACTTTTTTTAACTTCTACCTTGCTTTTCACTAATTTTTCAGAGGGTCTTTCTGATTTACAAGATGAAAAATTAAATGATACAACCAATAATAATGATAAAACGATTACTCTTTTCATGATGATATTATTTTAATGTAAAACTGTCTTTGCTAAATTAATATATTTTTGCTTTGCTTCCTCAGAATTCATTCCTTTTAATTGCATCCATGCATTTAATTTAAACGCATTTCTTACATCGAGCTCACTGTTAGCCGAAAGGTTATTACCAAAATTTGCTTGTTTGTTATAAGCATAAAGTTTTAGCATTATGTCTGTAGCAATCGCTTTTCTTAATTTAGAAATCTTAACGAATGCTTCATTAAACTCTTTGTCTAAATCAGATTCCATAAATCTTATTTTTCTGCAATTAATTGCACCCCTCCTTTAACCTTATCGCCTAAAGATACTTTTAAGTTTGTTCCTAATGGAAGAAAAAGGTCTACTCGAGAGCCAAATTTAATAAAACCAGCATCTTCACCTTGTATAGATGTATCTCCTACTTTGGCATAATTAACAATTCTTTTAGCCAACGCTCCTGCAATTTGTCTGTATAAAACATCACCGAAAGCTTTATTATGCAATACGACAGAAGTTCTCTCGTTCTCAGTAGATGCCTTTGGATGCCAAGCAACCAAATATTTACCAGGGTGGTATTTACTATATTTTACAACACCACTCATTGCATATCTCGTGACGTGTACATTAATTGGAGACATAAAAATAGAAACTTGTAATCTTTTTCCTTTAAAGTATTCTGGCTCCTCTACTTCTTCAATTACTACGACCTTGCCATCTACAGGGGCAACTAATGCGTTTTCATTTATAGGAGCGACCCTTTTAGGGTTTCTAAAAAACTGTAAAATAATTATTAAAAAAGCCAAAATTAAAATCTGAACAGCCTTTACCAACCATAGCGTCTCAATGAAATTTTCGGCCAATAAAATACCTGAAACAGATAAAAGTAAAGCAACAGTAATTATTTTATATCCTTCTTTGTGAAAACGAATCATACTTAAATTATAAAATTAATAAACAAATATACAAACGGGGCTGCAAACAGCAAACTATCTAATCTATCTAACATACCTCCATGTCCAGGCATAATAGCACCACTATCTTTAATCTTGGCTTGTCTTTTAAATTTAGATTCTACTAAATCTCCTAAAGTACCGATTACGCTTACTATAAGAGCTATAGTCAACCAATGAAGAGTACTAAAATCTTTATTTAACAAACTAATGATATAACCAGATATGAGGGCAAATAACAAACCACCTATAAACCCCTCTTGTGTTTTTTTAGGAGAAACAGAAACAAATAATTTTCTTTTTCCAAAGTTCTTCCCTACTAAAAATGCAAAACTATCGTTAACCCAGATCATGACTAGTATAGAAATCATTAGATAGGGATTATACTCTCCTTTATACATAGGTAAAAGGACTAAGAATACCATTGAAAAAATAACGTACCTTATTAACAGGCCAGACTTGGCTCTGTCTGTAGAAAATATTATTTCTTTTTTTGCTAATAAATAATAAATTAAGAATAATGAAGAAATTATAGTAATTCCTAAAATACCGATGACGGCATAACTTTCTGGTCTTTTTAACATTAAGAATAATGTGAGCCCAAAAAAAATATACCCTATAAAACCTTTAAAGTCTATTAATTTACAAAACTCCCAAACACATATTATGGAGAATAATGAAGTTAAAATTATGTAGGATTCTTTCGAAAAAAGAATCGAGGATAAAAAAATTAAAACGTAAATAATTCCTGAAAGACTCCTCTTTAAAAGGTTACTCATATTATAAATCTTCTAATAGCAGCAAATATAAGTTTTTTGAGTTACTGTTGCCGAAGTTTAATAAATTATCCTCATTTTTATTAATGTTGTAATTTTTAACAGCAGAAATGTTTGTCGGTATATTTTCTTTGTAGTGTGTTTTTATACCAGTTAAACCCTCGCCCACATCACTAACCATCTGACTAGTAGTTGCATAAACTATAAAGTTTTGTGGCATCTCACATAACTTTGTACTTTTTAACTGATTTGATGAAAATAAAATATCTCCATTATCTGCAATTAAATGCTCACAATTTAGGAACACGGGAATGGCGGGTTCTAAAGTTTCGCTTGTTTCTACCTCTTTTTTGTTAAAAAGAGCAGATAACTTATCGTCTAAAATCGTTAATTGATTCCAATTATTTTCCTTTAAAATTTTAGATAAGTTATCTGCTATTTCTTTCTTATTTAAAGAATATAGAAACTTCCCTCCTTTTTCTACAAAATTATTCACAAACAAGTCATCCAAAGAAAGAATTACTTCTTGATTTAGAATGGTCTCGTCTTCCTTTACAGGGATGTTAAATAATTTCTTAAAAAAACTCATACAATAAAAGATGCTTTATTACTCTTCTGTAGGCTCTGTTACTGATTGTATTTCCTCCTCTTCTTTAATTACTTTTTTTTCTTCCGATTCGGTAACTGGTAAAACCTCCTCAAAAGGTCTTTTTCCAAATATTTTCTCTAAATCGTCTTTAAAGATAACTTCTTTCTCTAACAATAAATCTGCGAGCACTGTTAACTTATCCTTATTACCCTCTAAAATTTGAATAGCTCTTTCATATTGAGCCTCAATCATCATAGATATTTCCTCATCTATTTTCTTTCCAGTTTCTTCACTATAAGGCTTTACAAACCCATCGTTACCAGAAGAATCATAATATGTGACGTTACCGATCTCGTTATTTAAACCATACACAGTAACCATTGCTCTTGCTTGCTTCGTTACTTTTTCTAAATCACTTAGTGCTCCCGTAGAGATCTTATTGAACATTACCTTTTCTGCTGCTCTTCCCCCCATTGTAGCACACATTTCATCTAACATCTGTTCAGTTTGTACAATCATTCTTTCTGCTGGCAAATACCAAGCAGCACCTAAAGACTGACCTCTAGGAACGATAGTAACCTTAACTAATGGAGCCGCGTGTTCTAGCATCCAACTAATCGTTGCATGACCTGCTTCATGAAAAGCAATTACCTTCTTCTCTTTTGGGGTAATTACTTTATTTTTCTTTTCTAGACCACCCACGATTCTATCTACAGCATCTAAAAAGTCTTGATGATGAATTGCTTTCTTACCATTTCTTGCAGCGATTAAAGCAGATTCATTACACATATTTGCAATGTCTGCACCAGAAAAACCAGGAGTTTGTTGTGCTAAAAATCCAATATTAACATCCTCTGCTAATTTTAAAGGATTGATATGTACTTTAAAAATTTCTTCTCTTTCATTAATGTTAGGCAGATCTACATAAATCTGTCTATCAAAACGTCCCGCACGCATTAACGCACTATCTAAAACATCTGCTCGGTTTGTTGCTGCTAATACAATCACATTCACATCAGTACCAAAACCATCCATCTCTGTCAATAACTGATTCAGCGTATTTTCACGTTCATCGTTACCACCAGTCATACTATTTTTTCCACGAGCTCTACCGATAGCGTCAATCTCATCAATAAAAATAATAGAAGGCGATTTTTCGGCAGCTTTTTTAAATAAATCTCTAACTCTAGAAGCACCAACACCTACAAACATTTCAACAAAATCTGAGCCAGACAAGGAGAAAAAAGGAACATCTGCTTCACCCGCAACAGCTTTTGCTAATAAGGTTTTTCCTGTTCCCGGAGGCCCTACTAATAAAGCGCCCTTCGGAATTTTACCTCCTAAAGAGGTATATTTTTTTGGATTTTTTAAGAAGTCTACAATTTCTTGCACTTCTTCTTTTGCCCCTTCTAAACCTGCCACGTTTTCAAAAGTAGTCTTTACTTTCGTGTCTTTATCAAAGAGCTTAGCTTTAGATTTACCAATATTAAAAATTTGGCCTCCACCACCAGAGCCTCCTCCACCAGACATTCTTCTCATAAAAAACAACCACACAGCGATGAGAACAATAAATGGTAAGAAACCAATAAACATGTCTGTAAAACTAGTTTTGTCTTCGTTTTTTACATCGAAAGTTAAACCATTTTCTTGTTTCGCTCTTTCTATATTTTTCTCAAAATTCTCTAAATTACCAATATTATACTCATAAAGTGATGCCCCCTTTGTGTAAAAAGCAGATTGTACAAGTTTACTGTATTCCTCTTTACTGAGAGCCTCTTCTTTTATATAAATCTGAGCTACACTGTTATTTAAAACAGTGATAGATTCAATATCATTATCTCTTAATATTTGGTTAAACTTATTTTTTGAAATACTTTTAGTAGCCAAATCTCCACTACCAAAAAATTGAAAAACAACTATTAGTAAAAATATTGCACCATAGACCCAATATGCATTAAACTTAAATTTAGGCACATTAGAATTCTTTTCTTTTTTATTATCACTCATTTATTTATAAAATAAAAATTTTAAACTGATTTTATTTCGGTAATTTTAGCATCACCCCAAAGACTTTCAATATCATAAAACTCACGAATATGTTTTTGAAAAACGTGCACAGCAACGTTTACATAATCCATTAAAATCCATTCAGCATTTGTCTGGCCTTCTATATGCCAAGGCTTGTCTTTTAGTTCTTTACTTACCATTTTTTGAACAGAACCAGAAATTGCATTTACTTGTGTATTTGAATTACCAGTGCAGATTATAAAATAATCGCAAACAGTATTTTCTATATCTCGTAAGTCTAGTAATTGAATATCCTCTCCTTTAACTTCATCAATACCTTTTATTATACAGGCAATTAAATCATCCGTACTTACTTGTTGCTTTGTCATTAACGTTATTTCTAATTTAAAGCAAAGTTATTATTTTTTTGCGAGTATTTTATGTATTATTACACTAGTTTACACTTTATTTAACACTTGAAAATAATCAAACTCGATACTGTTGTCTCTACAAATTCTTTTTTAAAGGATTTGTCAGTTAGCACTGCTCTAGAAAATTTTACCGTAGTAGTTACTCAAAAGCAAACTAAAGGAAGAGGGCAGCAAAAAAATGAATGGCTCTCAGAACCATATAAAAACCTGACTTTTAGCGTATTTACAACTTTAAAAGATGTAAAAATAATACATAAAAAGTATTTGAATTTTGCAATTTCTTTAGCCATTTACAAAGTGCTTTTTGATAAAAATATACCAAAAATCTCTATCAAATGGCCAAACGATCTGATGGCTGCCAACAAGAAAATTTGTGGAATATTAATTGAAAACACCTTTTTTGGCGATCAAATAAAAAGTACAATTATAGGAATTGGTCTAAATGTGAATCAGGAAAAGTTTCCAGCTTCACTGCGTAATGTTACTTCCTTAAAGCTGGCAACTTTAAAAGAAACAGATTTAAATGCTTTACTGCATGAAATTTTGGCTGAACTTCAAAGCAATTTAAAGTTATTAGAATCCAAAGATTTTCATCTTTTAGAGGAACAATATTTAAATGTATTGTACAAAAAAAACATCCCTACCATGTTTAAAACTAGTGACGATGAGATTTTTATGGGAATTATTTCCGGAATAAGTGATCAAGGAAATTTACAAATCCAGTTAGAGGATGATTCTATAAAAGAATTTGGCATTAAAGAAGTCTCAATGCTTTAAAGTTTCTCTATGTTTTCTGTGAGTGTTTCTACAAATTTTGTCAACGGTTTTTTGATCATCATTGACATCATAGGATTAAACTCGCCATTGAAATCTAATTTAATTTCCGTTTTATTTTCAGACACCTCATTAAAATCTGCTGCCAATGTAAAAGGCAATTTACTACTTGCTGCACCCAAAGTAATGTTAGAAAACTCTGTTTTCTCTTTTAAAACCAATCTAATTTCGGGCATTCCGGGCAATCCAAATATAAAGGACGCTCCGTCCACCTCAAATTTCTGAATATTCTCAGGCATAATTCCTTCAAAATTCTTTAAATCTGTAAAAAAAGTAAATAGTTCTTTAGCAGATTTTTCAACAACTACTGTATTTCCGTTTATATGCATTCTTTTGTTTTTTTTTTATTGCTTCCACTCACTCGGACTCTTTCTCCAATCGTTTAAAGTAATTAACTCTTCCTCATTAATATAACTGCTATCTAAAGCCTGTTCTAACAAACTGTCATAATTACTTAACGTAGCCAATCGAACATTTTTTTCCTCAAAATTTTTGTCCGCAACCTCAAATCCGTAAGAAAAAATAGCCACCATACCTTTCACAACAGCTCCAGCTTCTTTTAAGGCATCTACCGCATTTAAACTGCTATTTCCTGTACTAATCAAATCTTCAATAACAACAATATTTTGTCCACTTTCTAAATAACCTTCAATTTGGTTTTTTCTACCATGTTTTTTTGGCTCTGGCCTCACATAAATAAAAGGAACACCTAGTTCTTGAGCTACTAAAACTCCAATAGCAATTGCTCCTGTAGCAACACCTGCAATTACGTCTGGTTTGCCATATTCTAGCTCAACGATCTTTGCAATTTCTTGTTTTAAAAAAACACGAACTGAAGGGTAAGATAACGTAATTCTGTTGTCGCAATATATCGGAGATTTCCAACCAGATGCCCAATTAAAAGGTTCATTCGGATTTAATTTTATTGCTTTAATTTGTAATAAATGTTCAGCTGTTTTTTTTGCTGTATCTTTGTTTAAAATCATAGCGCAAATGTATAAAGTTTTTGTAAATGATAGCCCAATAATTATTACTTCTTCCTCTAAAACATCAAATAACTTTTTAACATACCCTTACAAAGATGTGGTCATAGAAGATCTGATTGAAAAATTAAGAAACAAAAAAATAAAGGGCATCAACCTAATTACAAACGACTTAGAAAACGATTGGAAATCATTTCTTACAAATACAGAGGTAATCCCTGCTGCCGGAGGCTTGGTTTTAAATACCAATAATAACGTTTTATTCATTTTTAGAAACGGCGTTTGGGATTTACCCAAAGGTTGGATAGACAAAGGTGAAACCACAGAAAATGCCGCAATCAGAGAGGTTGAAGAAGAATGTGGTATTTTTAATTTAAAACTCATAAAACCATTAGTAACCACGTATCATATTTACTTTCATAAAGGAGTAAAACTAAAACAAACCTATTGGTTTTTAATGAGTTCCGATTATCAGAAATCATTAATTCCTCAAACTGAAGAAGGAATTACACAAGTTGCTTTCAAAAACGAGGAAGAAATCAAAGAAATTTTTAAAAACACCTACGAAAACATTAAAATAGTATATGATACCTATAAAGAGCAGTCGTTTTATTAAAAAACAACCTATCTTTGCCGACTTGTAAAAATTACAAACATTATGACTGATTTTATTAGAAAAATAATACCCAATGCAAAAGATGATGTTCTAGCAGGAATCACCGTTTCTCTGGCAATGATACCCGAAGTGGTTGCTTTTGCTTTTGTTGCGCAAATAAGCCCAATAGTAGCCTTGTTTGGTGCTTTTGTAGTGGGAATCATTTCAGCCATTTTTGGCGGAAGACCAGGATTGATTTCTGGTGCAGCAGGTGCAGTAGCTGTTATTTTTGTGCATATGATACAAGAAGGACACGCAAAAGGATTGCTTTTTGATACGCCTGTAGAAAACATGGGGTACTTTTATTTACTGGCCGCCGTGGTTTTAATGGGAATCATACAAGTTTTTGCCGGTGTCTTTAAATTAGGAAAATTTGTTCGTTTAATTCCGCATCCCGTAATGATGGGGTTTGTAAATGGATTGGCTATTGTTATTTTTATGGCGCAATTGGGGATGTTTACAGAAAATAAAAAAGATTTCTTTGGACAAAACATGCGTAACACAGCGTCTAAAGAACTGGTTTATAAGGTAGATAACAACCAAGTAAAAGACTTAGTATCTGATACGGTATTATTTACAATTGATGGCAAATCGGTAAAGAATAGCAGCACAAACAAAGATGTATTTATCTTGTCTGAAGGCCAAGTGTTTGATGCACAAACAAAGAAAGTTGTCTTTAACGCTTCAGAAGAAGGATTCTTTTCTGTAAAAGATAGTGGTGTTGTAAAAACAACTATGCAAGGAGAAACACTTTACTTAATGATTGGCTTGGTACTAATAACCATGCTTATCGTTTGGGGTTTGCCTAAATTAACAACAAAAATACCGGCAGCACTTACGGCCATTTTAATAGTTACCTTAATTTCCATTTTTGGAGGCTTACATTCTATTAATGTTGGTGATTTTATCAGAGATGGAGGTGGCGCAGGTCTAAACGGTATCGATGAAATTTCTAAAAAACTAAACATTTTAGAGCTATGGAGCAACCTCCCTTTTAACCTAGATACGTTAAAGTTTATAGCTCCTTATGCATTTTTAGCAGCATCTGTTGGTTTAATAGAAACCTTAATGACCATGAATTTGGTAGACGAATTAACAGACTCTAGAGGTAACGGAAACAAAGAATGCGTTGCACAAGGTGCAGGAAATATTGTAAGTGGTATTTTTGGTGGTACTGGTGGTTGCGGTATGATTGGGCAAACAGTTATTAATATCAATGCTGGTGGTCGAGGACGTTTATCGGGTGTAATGATGGCTTTAACCTTATTAACCTTTATTTTATTTGCAGATAAATATATAGAACAAGTGCCAATTGCAGCCCTTGTTGGGGTAATGTTTATGATGGTTATAGAAACGTTTGCTTGGTCTAGTTTTAGAATTCTGAAGAAAATACCAATGTCAGATGCTGCTGTATTAATTATTGTTTCTGCAGTAACGGTGTTTTTTGATTTGGCCATTGCTGTATTTGTAGGGGTAATTATCTCTGCTTTATCATTTGCTTGGACAAGCGCCAAGAAAATTAGAGCAAGAAAACGCTTCAAAGAAGATGGAACAAAAATTTATGAAATTTGGGGACCTCTTTTCTTTGGAAGTATCACCGATTTTAACGGAAAGTTTGATGTAAAGAATGACCCCGATGCCATAGAAATTGACTTTATAGAAGCTCGTATTTCTGATCACTCTGGTATTGAGGCTATTTTTATTTTGGTTGAAAAATACCAAGCTGCTGGCAAAAAAATTACACTAAAACATTTAAGCGAAGATTGTAAAGTACTATTATACAAAGCATCGCCTATTTTTACAGGGGTCATAGAAGAAGGTATTGATGATCCTCGTTATCACTTAGCAGCAAATCCTGAAGACTTTCCAAAACCTTTGGGTGAGTATAAGTTCTAAGGATTTATAAAATACCAACTAAAAAAAACGCAACATTCAAAAGTTGCGTTTTTTTTGTGTTATTGACTTCGCATTTCACCGCTCTATAACAACTATCTATTCACAATTTTATAACAAGTTCATGAAAACGAAACGGGCTGCACCTTTACCCTTGATGAAGTAAGTGAAAAAGAAACACATTTAGACGTCATGGTTCAAGTTGATCCGGGTGGAAGCATACCTCGTTTTATAAAAAATATGATACAAAAAGGTTGGTCACTAAAAACCATGCGAGCACTTAACAATTTTGTCAAAAATCATTAATTTTAAAACTGAATTAAAAAACAGAAGCCTTTTAAAACTAATAGTAGTAAATATTACACTTTTACTAACCGCTATTTCTATTGGATTTATTTGGTATTATTATCAACCTGAATTGGTAACCACTAAGATGGGTATTGTATGCACTATTTTAGCAATGATTATTTTTGTACTGTCTTACAATACTCAATTTTCTTTACTTTCTAATACTAAAACAGAACCCAACAGCAAAGAATATCTTACACAACTTATTCAACTAAAAGAAAAACAAACATTTCAGCAAACAACCATGTTAAGCATCTATTTTTTAATGCTTTCTCTTGGTATTGGGCTATATTATTTTGAATATGTTTCTAAAATGTCACTTACATGGGGCATCGTGACCTGTGTGACAACCGCACTTTGGTTTGCCATAAATTGGTTCTATTTTAGACCAAGAGCGATAAAAAAACAGAACGCAAAACTAAATAAGCTATTGATTGAATTTGAAAAATTAAATGCTCAAATTACTACGTAAAAGACGCCATATCACATTATCTATAAAAAAGAATGTTATCAGGCTGCCAATAGCAATACGATTTCTAAATAAGAAGTAAGTTATTCACCAAAAAGTAAGTGCTTTAAAGTCGATTACTTTTTATACATCTAACCCCAATATACCTAAAACTAAAAGAATGAATACGAAAATAATAATGATCACGAGCTGTATTTTTATCGCCGCTCTAGGCATCTCTCTCTCCTTTTTGCCCGATGAAATCCTCGCAGATTTCAACATCACAACAAACCCCATATTAACAGTATCAATGCAATTATTAGGAGCCCTTTATCTCGGATTCGCAATGTTGAATTGGATGACAAAAGCATCTCTAATTGGTGGCATTTACAATAGACCTCTCGCTATTGGCAATTTCATGCATTTTGCAGTTGGGGCATTGGCTTTGGTTAAAATAATCAATAAAATTGATAACCACTCGGAAATCATTATTTCATTCACTGTTGTCTATTCCGCTTTTGCCATACTATTTGGTTATGTCTTGATAACACATCCATCCAGCAAAAAAAAGTAGTGATAAAAACTATTGATAACAAATCGCGAACTGCCCTAAAACGCAATGCAGCAATACTATTAAGCACAATATTATTTCATAAAAATCGTTGTATAGAAAACTCAAGCAATTATGAGACAGCTAAAATCAATACTTTTCGTAATTATCATTTGTCTATCTGTTATTGCCTGTCGCGAAGACGAAAACAATTGCACGTCTAAATCACAAACTTCATCTGAAAATTGTATTGATGAAAAACTCATTGAACCAGGCGCTCTGTGCACAGAACAATATGAACCTGTTTGTGGTTGTAACAACGTTACTTATTCCAATTCATGCCATGCAACAAATGAAGGAGTAACTACTTACGTTGACGGCGCCTGTTGCGATTAACGAACATCGTTTTTTAAAAACGTTTCATTACCAATTTATATATTGCCCTCATTAGGTTTATCAACATCAGTTTCCTCTTGTAAAAATGCGGTTATTAAAAAATAAAAAGGCTCCTTTCAATTTAAAGGATTATTTGTATTTGCAAAGATGGGCAACAGACACATCGTATAAAATTCATTGCTAAAACATTCAAAAAAGTTATATTTGACCACGTTATCAATATAAGTAATTCCTACTCTGAAAATCGTTCTGATTTTCGTTGCAACAGAATCAGAACAAAAACACGTTCTTAATTATTTAGATTGAGATGAGTAAACGTAAAAGTATACGAACAAAAAAAATTAAACGATAACGACTTATTATTAATATGAATACTAATATATGCCATCAAAATACATTAACTGTGCTTAAAAAACATATTACAACCTTCGCTATTTTTATCTTTACTTTATTTATGTCTACTCCTATGTCAGCTCAGCATCATCATGGTCATGATCATGATCATGAAGGATTACATCATTGGGAGATTCCTAGTAAAGACCCCGACAGAATTATACTTACTTTTCATGGTGATCCGGCTACAAATAGGGCGGTAACTTGGCGTACTGATACAACTATTAAAAAAGCAGTTGCGCAAATAGCAGAAGCAACCGTTAATTCTAAGTTTGCAGATAATGCCATGACTATAAATGCCGCAACAGAGTTGTTTGATCTCGGTTTGTATAAAGGCAATAAATCGCTTTTTGTCAATTATCACAGTGTGGTATTTAAAGAGCTAAAGCCGAATACGCTTTACGCATATCGTGTTGGAGATGGTAGCACCTATTGGTCGGAATGGATACAGTTTCGTACAGCAAAAGCCGATTATTCACCAACTAAATTTGTGTACTTTGGCGATGCCCAAAACGATGTTCTATCACATTGGTCTCGTGTAATTCGCATGGCTTATCAAACCGCACCAGACGCATCCTTTGTTATCCATGCCGGAGACTTAATTAATAAAGCACATCGCGATTATGAGTGGGCAGAGTGGTACAAAGCGGGTAGCTTTATTCATAGCCAATGGACTGCAATTCCGGTTGTTGGTAATCATGAATTTAGACCAATCGAAAAAGGTAAAGGCAAGAAGCTTTCTATTCAATGGAGACCACAATTTACCTTGCCGGTTGAAGAGAATTTAGATCCGGAATTTCATGAAACTGTGTACACTGTAGATTATCAAGACATCCGTATTATTGTACTTAACTCTAACACGAAGCTCGAAGAACAAACCAGTTATATAGAAAAACAGTTAGCAAACTCAACTGCAAAATGGCATATCATTACTTGCCATCACTCTGTATTTTCTCCGGCGAAAGGCCGAGACTTCGAGTTTGCGCGAAAAAATTGGAAACCACTATTTGATAAATATAATGTTGACTTGGTGCTTAATGGCCATGATCACACCTATGCTAGAGGTCATGTACCGGTTCAAACTATCGATAAAGACAAAGTAAATGGATTAGGCACTGTGTATGTTACCTCTGTGAGTGGGCCTAAACAATACCCATTAGATGCTAAACGAATGAAGAGCTATTCAGTGGAGGGGTACAAACCAGATAAAACAGCTGAACAAACGCAATTCTTTCAAGTAATCAGCATTGTAGATAATGAGTTGACCTATGTCGCATATAATGTATTAGGAGAAGAATATGACCGAACTATCATTAAAAAAGACTTTACCACAGGCAAAAAAGAACTTTTACAAAATAAAAATTAACATCCATAGTATAATCATAAATGATAGATTATTGCAATGGTTTTAAATTAAATTGTTTTAGTTGTCTTTGATTATGTTAAATTAGAGAATCCTTTAAAATGAACTTTAAGATTTTGAAAGTCGTTTCAGAAAATTAGAGAAACGGGAGCATACCAATTAGACAAAAACATAAATTTAAGAATTAAAGCTTTCATAAAAACACAAAATTCTTTTGCTGATTTATTTTAAACTTATATTTTCACAAACAGAAGTCGAGAAATAATAACATAAAACCTCAGCATATCCTGCCAAAAGGAAGAGATATACTGAGATAACAAATCTTTCTGAAATTTTAATATACTAAAATACAGATGAAACATATTTTGACAATAACTTTTGTGTTAGCCTCATTTAGCAACTTATTTGCTCAAAAGGTTTTCTCTGTTGATTACGAAAATCAAGCAGACGTAAAAGTTTTTGTTGTAAAGTATGAAAATCAGGCTGATTTAAAAGTTTTCAAAGTAAAATACGATAACCGAGTAGGAGACAATGTTGGTAAGTGGTTTTTTACAGACTATGCGAATCAAGCAAAAAAGAAAATTTACTTTGTAAAATATGAAAACCAAGCAGATTTGAAAATCTATTTTGTCGATTATGCAAATCAAACAGGCTGGAACAAATTAAAGAAAAAACATCTGATGTATTAAAATCAGCCCATAACAATGTATATAAAAAACAGGCGAAATAGTAATAAAATTATGGTTTTTGGCTCGTATCAAACTCTGTGCTTAACCGAAATTTTAGTGCTTCGAAATCGCCTTCTTTTCATATACAAAATGCTAGCCGTAGGGTGTTAAACCGAATAAAATTTATACAGAATGAGTAGGAAACACTTTCACACATTTGATGCTTTAAGATTTTTCGCTTTTCTTTTGGTTTTTTTATTACACTTACCCAAGACGGGAAACATATATATTGATTTCTTTCTTAAAAGTGGAGGAATTGGTGTAACATTCTTTTTTGTGTTAAGCGGATTTCTAATTACTTATATTTTACTCTATGAAAAAAAACACCAAAATAAAATATCTCTAAAGAAATTTTTCGCCAGACGTATTCTGAGAATTTGGCCATTATTTTACCTTATGATAGCTTTTGCCTATTTATCTCCTTATATATTGAATGCCTTTAACTTACCTTTTAACAATGAAGGATACAAACCTGATTTATTGACATCAATATTCTTTGGTGAGAATTATAAAATGATGATAACAAATACATTTCCTGATGGAGCACCTTTAAGAGTGATGTGGTCACTTTGTATTGAAGAACATTTTTATATTTTGTGGGCGGTGTTACTCTATTTTGTTTCAGCAAAAAAAACACCTCATCTTATTATATCCAGTATTATTATTGCTAATATTTCTCGGCAAATCTACACTCATTTAGGAATAAGTCATATTGATATATTTTCTCATCTTGATTACTTTGCCTTTGGAGCAATACCCGCATATATTTTGATGCACAAGAAAAGTTTCATAAAATATTTAGAAAAAATTCCAAGATATTTTAAATATCTCTTTTTAATTTTAAACGTTGCGATCGTTTTTATAATCCCAAATATTGACCCCGTATTTATTGATCATTTGTCACCTTTAATCTTGGGTCTTTTATTTTCAGTTACTATACTATTCACTTTAGGAAATAATTCTATTCACATAAATGATAATTTCTGGTTTAGCAAATTAGGCATTTATACATATGGTTTATACTTATATCATACTATCATAGTATTATTACTAATTCAGATTTTTAAGTATCTATCTTTTTCTAATTGGTATTTATTAGGAATAACATCTCTCATTATGACGATCGGTATTAGTATAATCTCATATCATTTATTTGAAAAACAATTTTTAAAGTTGAAAAGACATTTTTACTAAATGAAAAGACCAAATCCTATGGCTAACAACTTATATAAAAAATAGTGACTTTAGTGCTTAAACGAATGAATTTGTATAAATTAGAGGTCATTATTAAACTGAAAATCAGTAATTAAAACCCACTACTTTCCATACACAAAACCGTTATGGAAAATAAAATATTATGAAAAGAAACATATACATGTTATTCATAACACTGATACTATTTTAATCTTGTGCTCAAGGAACGAAGCAGGAGAAAGAGAATGAAAATATGAAAATGACAATAAATACTGAGTCCTCAAATCAACCTATAGTAGAACAAAAAATAATAAATCTCTAAGGAAGTACAATTGAAAAAAAATATTACCCCATCCTGATTTTAATAGAATAATAGGAAATGATGGTTCTTTTGCCAAATACTTGCGGAATTTAAAATTATCCCAGATTTAGTAAATTCAAATAATGCATCAGAAACTGCACCTAATATTACTAATAATTCATTCTTATTTAATGTTGCTATATTTCTGATCTTTATCACAATAGTATCAGATATTGTAGAAGCCTGGGCACTTTATATAATTTTTAAGCCAGTAAATAAAAGTCTATCAATACTCACAGCTTGGTTTCGGTTACGATACACTGGAGTTTATCTTGTGGCTGTAACGAATTTGATAAAGGTGTTTACCCTAACGCAAGGGGCTTCCTACTTTCTTTCTAATTCTTAGGAGCAAATTTCAGAATTCATGCTTTTTTATATTAAATCCTACAAATACGAATGGTTTTTTGGCTTAGTGTTGTTTGGCTTTTATCTTATTCCTCTTGGCTTTTTGGTATTAAAAGCAGGATATGTCCCCAAAATAATGGGTTGGTTATTAATCATCGCTGGTATAAGTTATGTTGTTGGCCATTTAAAAGTGTTTTTGTATCCCGATCTCAATACAAGCTTTAGTATGTTTACAGCATTAAGAGAATTAGTATTTATGCTTTGGATTCTCATTAAAGGTTCAAGGACAAAAGAATCACAAATAGATTAAACGTGCTACAACAAAGTATAAAAGCAATAGCCGTTTGGGTATATACTTGAAGTGTTTTTACTTTTAATTAATTATCTTGCTATCCGAAAGGCAATAGCATTTAATCTTCTAATGTTATCATAATAAACGTTTTATGCCATACACAACAAGAGGTAAACATGAAAATTAAATAATCTAAGTGCAACAAATCATATCATTAGAGTTGTTGTTCTAAAAAAAAACCATTCCAATATGGAAAGAAGAAAATTTATCAAATTTACAGGATTAGCTGTGTCATCAGCATTTGTTTCTCCTTTGATAATGAATTCATGCAGCAATCCAAATGTTCCATCGTATTTAAAAGGTTATGAAGATTTGTATGCTGATAATCCCCGAAAAGCGGCATTAGAATATTTTAGAAATGCAAAATTTGGTTTATTCATTCATTATGGTCTATACAGTCTTTTAGAAGGTGTTTGGCAAGATAAGCATGTTAAGCCGTCAGAGTGGGTTCAGCTACGTGGGAAAATTCAGGTAAAGGAATATGAAAAATTGGCGTCAAAATTTACTGCTGAAAAGTTTGATGCTGACTTTATAACCGACATGGCATTGGATGCTGGAATGAAATATATTAACCTTACCACCCGACACCACGACAGCTTTTGTCTGTTCGACTCAAAATACACCAATTTTAAAAGCACTAACACTCCAGCAAAACGTGATTTGGTTGCTGAGCTGTCAGAACAATGTCAGAAAAAAGGACTGGGGTTTTTCCTCTATTATTCACACGGGAGAGACTGGAGGCATCCACACGCCCCGAACAATGACGGTTGGGGAGGTAATGCTCGTCCAAAATATGGATCAAGAGAAGAATCATATAAATACGGAGAAGAGCATGACCTTCAGATTTATGTTGAATTTATGAAGAACCAGATTACTGAACTATTAACCAATTATGGACCTATAGGTGGTATTTGGCTTGATGGGATAGGTACACCAAGAAGCCCAAAAGGGAATAATAATATAGAAATGTTTAAATGTCAAGAACTCTATGACCACATACATTCCTTACAACCACAAACTCTGGTTTCATACAAACAAGGATTATTGGGAACTGAGGATTTTAAGGCACCCGAGCGTCATTTCAAAGGTTCATCAGATGTGCCACTTGAGATATGTGATACACTGCAGCCTTATTCCTGGGGTTATTCTCAAAAAGATGAATTGGGGCACAAGTCTGTTGATGATGTAATAGAAATGTTAAATAAAGCCGAGCAAATGAATGCTAATCTTTTACTAAACACAGGGCCACTTCCAGACGGCTCAATTCATCCGGATGATGTAAAAACACTAAAAGAAGTCGGAAAGCGATTACACAAAGGATAGTGGATAATGAAATATTTATTCTGACTTTTAACTAAAAAAAGTATAACATTAGATTATTAATAAAACGGAACACAACATTTTAAATAATTATAATAAAGTTTTTCTTGCGATAAACCACACAAACATAAAAGTCTTTAATTTTATGTTTCTTTTTGCTATTTTTACGAAATAAATCATCTCACAAAATCGTTGTATGCAAGCTGAGAAATAAAAATTTAGTTAAATAAAATACTGACAACAAAACCTTGGATAATATTTTTATCAATAATCTTTCTCTCAATTTTCTCTGAATAAATAATCGGAATAATATTAATGATAATTTCGTAATTATTATTCACTTCCTGGGTTAAAAGTAGTGTTGTTTTTATATATATTTTTTGAGCACTCGCATTATCTTATTTACTTTGTTTCATCAAACAATATAAAATGAAATCAATACTTAAAAATTCCATTTACGTAATACTGTTAATATTATCGAGCAGCTTCGCAATCGCGCAACAAAATATAGAGGTAATAGGAAAATTAGTAGAGGAAGAAACGTCTCAACCTATACCCTATGCGACTGTAGTTATTAAGAACAAAAGCACAAATAAAAATATAACAGGTGTCATTACGGATGATAGTGGAAAATTTATCATTACTACTACAAAACCAAATTTCTATGTAGAAATAAGTTTTATGGGTTTTGAAACCAAAACTATAACTGAATTTATAGTTACCAATAGAAAAGTGAATTTAGGAACGATAAAACTCGCACCAAACAGTCAAGCACTCGATGAAGTTGTTGTAACAGGCGAAGTCTCTAAAACCGTTTTTAAACTGGATAAACGTGTTTTTAACATTGGGAAAGATATAAGTAGTACAGGTGCTAGTGCATTGGAGGTACTTAATAATGTACCCTCTGTAAACGTAAATATTGAAGGAGATATAAGTCTTCGTGGAAGTTCTGGTGTACAAATACTAATCAACGGAAAACCATCTGTACTCGCAGACCAATCTAGTAATGCTTTAGGGACAATTACTGCAGATATGATTGATAGTATAGAAATTATCACAAATCCTTCTGCTAAATACGAAGCTTCGGGAACTGCTGGAATTTTAAATATCATCCTTAAAAAAGAAGAAAAAAAAGGTTGGAATGGTTCGATATCAGTAAATACTGGAATTCCTGATAATCACAGTTTGGGTTTGAGTTTAAACCGAAGAACAGAAAATTTTAATCTATTTGCACAATTAGGTGCTGGTTATCGTTCGCTGCCACAAGAATCGGAAAACATAAATCAAAACTTAATCACAGATGAAGTGCTTTTAAGTAATGGTAAAGAATTTAGAAACGAAACGTTTTTTAATTTGACATTGGGTACAGATTATCATATTAACGATTTAAACGTGCTTACTCTTTCAGGAAATTTTGCTTATGAAATTGAAGACCAGCCCTCTAATTATAGTTTTCAGTTTTTTGATGAGAACAATAACTTAATTTCAAATTGGATACGTGAAGAATCAACAAAAGCCACTAACCCAAAATACAAATACGAACTGAATTATAAAAAGCAGTTTAAAAACAATGAAGATCATACCTTACAATTTAGCGCTTTGGGAAGTTTTTTTGGTAAAGAACTAGAGTCTCAGTTTACAAATACCACCTCATCAGGTACAAATATTAATAGCGACCAGCAGACCGAAACCAATTTTCAACAGGCGGATTACACCTTTAAAGCAGATTATGTAAATCCTATAAGTGAAGTTTACACCATTGAAACAGGCGCGCAATACGCAATTAACGATGTTGGTAACGATTTTGAGGTACGTGATTTAATAGGTGGAGTATATGTTGTAAATGAAGATTTGACTAACAATTTTGAATGGAATCAAAAGGTATTAGGATTGTATGCAACTGTTGCTTTCGAGAAAGAAAAATGGGGAATAAAAGCTGGTTTGCGTTTAGAACAGACTAATGTAAATACCTTATTGACCAATACGAACCAGAGCAATGAGCGCGATTACTCAAACTTTTTCCCTACCCTGCATACATCTTATAAAATTTCGGATAATGTTTCGTTTCAAGCTGGTTATTCAAAACGAATTTTTAGACCACGTTTATGGGATTTAAACCCATTTTTCAACATTAGAAACAACTTTAATATTCGAGTAGGAAATCCAAATTTGCAACCAGAATTTACTGATTCATATGAATTGACGAGCATTTATAAGGTAGGCAAAGCGTCCTTAAGTTCAAGTTTGTATCACAGATATACAACAGATGTGGTTGAACGAGTTTCAACTTTTAAAAACAACGTAACCTTCTATACACCCGAAAATATTGGTACAAATTCATCTATAGGTTTTGAAACCAACGGAAAATACACCCCTAATAAATGGCTGACCTTAACAGGAGATTTTAACTTCAATTATTTTGACAGAGCAGGAACATTTGAAAACCAAGTGTTTGATTTTACAGGTAATCAATGGTCATCAAGATTAGGCTCTAAAATAGGATTTCCAAAAGATATTGATGTGGAACTTACAGGAAATTACCGTTCAGGATTTGAAACTATACAGGGCGAGCAAACGGGATTTGCTTTTATGGATTTAGGTATTCGTAAAAAAATATTTAAAGGAAAAGCGATTGTAAATTTAGGTATACGTGATTTGTTTGCCTCAAGAATTCAAGAACGTTTTGTAAATCAACCAACTTTTGAAACCTATAGCTTTGGACAACGAGGACGATTTTTTACTCTGGGAATAAGCTATGGATTTGGTAAAGGAGAAGCGATGACCTATTCTGGTGGCAGAAGACGATAAGTTTTAAAGAGAAAAAGGAATCGTAATTAGGAAGTAAAACGTGAAATATTCTAAACAAATTACCATGTCACACACTTATATAACAACGTTTCATCGAAGTAAAAAAAGAGTATTGCGTTGCACCTCACAAAAAGTATTTGAAAAGAAAACTTTTGACTAAGTTAACTATTTATTTGCTATCTTCAAAGTTCAAACTACGTAACGGAATCATACACAAAACCATTATAACCAAGCGCTAACCAATGATAAAATTCTTTAGAAAAATAAGATACGACCATATGAAGAAAAACAAAATTGGAGAGTATTTGAAATATGCAATAGGAGAAATAATACTAGTAGTTATTGGAATTTTAATTGCGCTGTCCATTAATAATTGGAATACTAACAGAATTAACAATCAAGCAGAAAAAGTTATTCTGAATAATCTAAAAAAAGATTTGATTTTAGAATTAGAGAACTTAGATCTCCATAAAACATCACAAAATATATGGATAAATAGTGGTACAGAAATTCTTAAGAACTATGACAACAACGATGGCTTTTTAGTAAATGATAAATTACTAGCATATATAAACGATTTAATGATTAGAGCAAGTTTTCTTCCAAATCTAACCACGTTCGAAACATTAGAAAACACGGGGAAACTAAATCTTATAAATAACGAAGAATTAAAAGAGAAAATTATAATTTATTATAGTGCGATATCTATTTTTAGCGAAAACACCACAAAAAACAACACCACTTTAGTGGATAAATTAATAAATCAAAAGCTTATCGAACTTACTTTTTTTAAAACGAACTCTTTCAGTAAAGAAATGCGAGAATGGTGGCCAGTCACTGATTTAGAAAACTATAAACTTCAAAAGTCAAATAATTTTAAACAGCAAATTCAGAGAAAACTGAATAAAACAGATAACTCTATAAATCTAATAAATATGGTTAATTTTAGAATGTTTTTGGCCAATATACAATTAGACTTTGTTAAGAAAAGTGAAATCGACACAAGGGCCTTGATTAAGTCTTTGGAGGGTGAGTTGAATAAAATTTAAATAAAAGCTAAAAACCAACATTATTATCACGTCTAAACTTAAAAAGTAACCCCATGCATTACGCAAGGCAGTCAAAAAAAATAATTTCATTAGTATCTTTTAGAAAATTGTATCAATACTTTTACTAAAGAGATACGTATCTTTTTAGAAAAAGTTGTACAATAAACACAAAAAAGTTGTACAATATTTTTACAAAAGTTGTACAATAAATTACAATAAGTTGTACAACTTTTAAAAACTTAGTACTAGTGGGGCTTTACGTATGGTAGTATGCGCTCGTAAACAAGTTACTAAATAAATGGCAAAACACAAAGTAATTTGTTAAATCTTACGAGATAGTGACCGCAACAAATAACATAAAAAACAATACATCATGCGCGTATTTCTGCGGCTGATTTTTTTGTTTTGCGGTGTGCCCTTCTTTAATTTGAAGATAGCGCTATTTCATGCGTAATCTTTCTGACATTAAATATTTATTGTGTACCTATAAATTAGCCATGTATTTTAGGGTGACACCATTATTGCAATTGCTTTAAAACCCTTGTTACCAAAGTTACATTCTTGCCACCAATTACGTTTGTAGTTTTCTGCATTCTACATTATAGATTTCCGCATGGTAAGCTATTATTTATATGTTAAATTTTTAAAATTTGTTAATGTTTTGTAAATTAACACCTTACTTCTAAAAACCAGTTAAAATGAATACATTAAAAATTTTCTCATTAGTTATAATTACGTCGCTTTTTTCGTGCAAGCAAACCTATGAAGCTTCTAAAGAAACTTCTACAACGCAACCTGCTCTAAAATCTGTTGGATTTGCAGGAAGTCCTGAAAATAGTTGGCTACTTGGTCGTCAAGAAAACTTAGATGTTTGGTTACAATGGTGCGACTTACACGCAAAAAAAGATATTGAAGGGTTGCTAAACCTTGCTAGTGATTCTATCAGTATTAAGGCGCCCAACAACATCACCATAACTGGTAAAGGAGAATTTAAAGCATTTATAACGCAATGGTTAAACAATAATGATATTACGATTCAGCAAGAATGGGGCATACCGATTAACTTTGTGGATAAAGACGGAAAAAAAGATGAAGGCGATTGGATTATAAATGGCCATAAACTAAATACACGCAACGACAAAAGTATGATGCAAGAAGACAACCATGCCAATGTTTATATTAAAAATGGAAAGGTTTGGTTTTTTAAAATTTACAATCATGCAACTACTACCTCTAAGATGGTTTCTACCACTTTTTCGGTAGATTTATCTAACTACAAAGAGGCATTTAAAGCGGTATGTTTAAATGGCACTTTTAACAATTGGTGTGGTGCTTGTAACACCATGTCTGACGATAATAACGATGGTGTTTACGAGATTACCCTTGATGTACCCGCTGGTGATATTGAATACAAATTTACCCTAGATGGTTGGAATGCTCAAGAAACATTTAAAGAAGGAACTGCGTGTACCAAAACCGTTGCTGAATATACAAACAGAGTGGCTACTATTAAAGACAACACAGCGCTGCCCACAGTTTGTTTTAACAGCTGCGACACTTGTAAATAAACGAGAATACTTATTTAAAAATGGCGTTTTTATTATTCTTTTACAACACGTTGTATAGAAAGATTGTTGCCATCATAAAGCTTTAGCAGGTATACGCCAGACATTAAAGACCCCATATCTATACTTTGTGCCCCAGATATACGGAGTACTTCTTTGCCTAACAAATCGTGCACGATAATGTTTGAAAGAGAATTATATGCCTCTATGTATAACACACCAGAAGTAGGATTTGGGTATAGCTTTACGCTATTTTTACTTTGATCGTTTATCCCTGCTGCACTGCAATCTAAACCAGCATCGGTAATTGTCCACCCTTTTGTGTCTATTAATAGCTGTCTTGCCGCAGCTGCGTTGCAATAACTTGTACCTTGTGCACCAAATTCTAGATCAGCACGCACCGCCTGCTGAGACCATGCCGTTAATAGCGCATCGTAATTGTCTGTTGTAAGACCTGAATCTTCAAACATATCGGTGATATTGGTTACATTGGCAATATTCCAACTACTTATATCTTGGTCAAATGCGGTTGCTTGGCGAAACATCTGGTTTAGTGCTTCAACTTTAGCAACATCCCAATTACTTATATCTGCATTAAAATTACTCGTAATTTCAAACATACCCGTCATTTCGGTAACTTTGGACACCTCCCAATTACTTAAATCTTGATTAAATGCAAGTCCGCCATAAAACATTCCTGTCATATCCGTTACATTACCAACATCCCAATTACTGATATCTGCATTAAAAGTGGGTAGATTAAAAAAAGCAAGATTCATTTTTGTTACACTACTCACATCCCATTCTGGCATGATGCCATAATCACTTTCGGTGCACAGCCCGTCTTCCGGCGCTGATGACAAACAATCGGCTATTGCATCATCAAAATTATCATCCGTAATTGATATTTGAGAGTAAGATGCTACGGTAAACATCGTAACTAGTAGTACAACTGAAGTTTTCATATGAATCGGTTTTAGCTTCAATATACCTATTTTTAACGGTTTATTAAAGCTTACAAGGTAAAAAAACCTCAAAACCAATCAGTTAAGGGTATAAGTAACTTTACTTTTAAAGTGATACGTGGTTAAAATAAGCTGTATACACAGCAACAAAACAGATTGCTGATCTGTTATGATTAACATTTAGGAATTGCCATTGGTAAAAACGTAAAAGAGGGGTTTTTGGATATTTACAGTTTTATATTGCGTAACCCCCCCATGACTCTTTTAAAAGACTTCATACCTAAGTGTTAATGAAGAAATAATGAAAACAAAAACCACTTACACATAAAAATCTTGTTTTTCTTTGTTAACATGTTTTAAACTTATATTTTCACAAGCAGAAATCTGTAAATAAAAAAACAAAAACATCAGCTTATCCTACCAAAAAGATTAGATATACTGATATAACATGGGCATATAAACTAGTTACCTGCAAGCTAAAAAAAACACCGAATGAAGAAAATAATCCTACTTATTTTATTAACAATATCTATTATTTCTTGTAAAAGTCAAGAGGAAATTGATTTTAAAGTTGGTTACTTACCAAATTACAATTACACGTTAACCCAAAAACAGATTTCGGAAAACAATGTAAAATATATTGCATCAGACGAGATACTTCAAAATTTAAAAAATAACGGAATTAAAAACCCAACTATTACGAAAGATACAAGTCTTTTAAAAAGTGTTTCTAAAACAGGAAAACTGAAAGGAAACGAATTTCCGATTGACATAGAATTATTAGAATCGAACAATCCTTCTTTAACCAAAGGAACCAAGTTTTTTGGAAAATCAGTTGATGGAAAGACTAAAATTGACTCTATTTATTCTTCGACAATGACAGAAGAAAAAAAGAGAACATTACTTCCTGCAATGGAATCAATGATGAATCAAATCAAGTATCCTAATAGAAAAATTAAGGTTGGAGAAAGTTTTGAGCAGAAAAACCCAATGTCAATGCCAATTGCGGATGTGACAATTGAAATGGAAATTAATTCAATTTATACTTTGAAAAAAGTAGAAAACGGAATTGGATATTTTGACCTTGACCAAATTTATACAATAAAATCAGCAACTAAAGATTACGAAATGGAATTGGACGGAATTGGTAAAGGACAAATCGATTATGACATTGAAAAACAATTCTTCAGTAAATTCTATTTGGAAATGGAAATGAATTTAAAAACTGAATTAGAAGCATTTAGTATTGAATTGCAAACGAAAAGTACAACAGACCAAACAACTGAAATAATAAAAGCCGGCAGGTAACACCGTGTATAATTCATTGCTAGTTATAGCCTACTTACGAAAGTCCTCGCGGACTTTCTATCTGTGATTTATTTGCTAACTTTAGTGCTTAAAACACGCAACGAAATCATACACAATCACGTTGTGCAACATATTTGACAGGCAAACTGAAAAACATTACCGATTATGACTTTCAATTTTCTCATAGTATTTTCAAGTATCGTAACTGGAGCAATTGGATTAATTGGTGGAATTATTTTTTTAAAAAACCCTC
>JAQXAP010000013.1 GCA_029252865.1 Polaribacter sp. | reverse complement strand
TTTCGTTGGTCATTTACTGAAACAACTGGGGAGGTTTCTGACAAACCATAACCTTCCATTATTGGCATTCCTGCGGCTGCAAACACTTTAGTTAATCTCGGTTGCAGTGGCGCACTTCCAGATACCATTAATTTTAATTTTCCGCCCAGAGCGGCTTGCCATTTAGAAAAAATTAGTTTTCTAGCCAGACTTAATTGTTTTTCATACCACCAGCCATTTGCTCCATTTGGTTCATATCTTAATCCTAATTTTACGGCCCAAAAGAACAATGCTTTTTTTATACCTGTGAGTGTTTCTCCTTTTAAAATTATTTTATCATAGATTTTTTCATATAATCGGGGCACTGCGGTCATTACTTGAGGTTTTATTTCTTGCGCATTTTCTGTGAGTTTTTCTATAGATTCTGCAAAATAAATTGAAACGCCACAATATTGATAAAGATATAAAATCATCCGTTCAAAAATATGACAAATTGGTAAGAAGCTTAACGCTTTCGAATTACCATAATCTAAAGGGACGTATTTTTTAGAACTTATAATATTAGAGACAATATTTTTATGAGAAAGCATAACACCTTTCGGTTTTCCGGTAGTTCCTGATGTGTAAATTAAAGTAGCTAAATCATCTTCTTTTACATTCTCTTTTCTTTCTTCAACAATAATTTGAGTATTAACATCTTTTCCTAACTCCAAGACTTTATTCCAACTTTCTTCTCCTTTAATATCGTCGAAAGTAAAAATCTTAATTAATTTAGTCTTTGTTTTTATTTTATTGATTTTTTTCAGTACTTCTTTATCTGAAATAAAGCAGTATATAGATTCTGAGTGATTTAACACGTACTCGTAATCTTCCTCACTAATAGTTGGATAAATAGGTACATTTTGTGCACCTGTCTGTAAAATGCCAATATCACAAATATTCCATTCTGTTCTGTTAGTTGAGGAAATAATTGCAATTTTATCATTTGGTTTTACACCTAAGTTTATTAAACCTCGACTAATTTGATTTGCTTGGGCAATATATTCTTTTGAAGTAATAGATTTCCACTTACCGCTTGTTTTAGAAGTAAATGCTTTATCTAAATTATAAGTTTCCATTTGATAATAAGGAAAATCGAATAATCTTGTAACTTTTATTGCCATAATTTTAATTTTGAGAAGGGAAATTAGGTAAAATCTGTTGATTTAACAAATACTTATAAAAAGAGTTTTTTGATAACATCAAATAAATATTTATTGTGTGCTTGTTAAATTTTAACAGGCATATTTATGTTTCTGTAAATGATGGATTTATTCATTTTTAGTAAAAAAAAAGTGCTTGATATTAATAGAAAATGTTGTTTCTTAATGGATTTAAAGATTTTTATGTACGATATATTTATACTATGAATGGTTAAACTTAAATTTACACAAATGGTGAATTATAGAGATAACGACTGTTTACAAATTACAATTTATTGAGATTTAAAAAAGGTGATATCGACGAGAAGTATTTGGAGGAAGATATTATGAAGAGATTAAATAAATATTTGTCGAAAAACCCTAATTATAGAATATTGTGAGTAATTAAGGTTATTTTTTATATTTTCTTTCTCTGAATGTTCCTGCAAAAAGTAGCCCGCCAATTATACCCATAAGTATGAAAACTACTTGTTCAAATAAATTTGTAGAACCTGTAATAGAAGAATTTAAAAAAGAACTACTTAATCCCATAAAAGATTTACTACCCGGCACAAGCATTATAATTCCTTGAGTTAAAAATACTGTTTTTGGGGTTTTAGAAATTCCACCAAACAAACGACTTATTCCAACGATAGCTAATGTTCCAATAAATGTACTTACCAATACACCATAACCTGATAATAAAACGGTTATAAAAAAAGCGAAAGCACCTGTTATAACACCAAAAATCATATCTTTTTTTCTTACTTGAAATATAGGTAAAAGAGTTATGGAAAGCAATGGCACAGCTAAAAATAGCGTCCATTTAGGTACTTCTGATGCATGGTTCGTTAAATCAATTTCAATTAATGAGGACATTAGTCCTAAGCCGAGTAATACGCCAAAAAATAGTTTAAATAACAAGATAACAGCATCAAATAGTTTTGCTCCGCCAGATACTAAACTTTTAGAGGTTATTTCTTCTAAAGCAGTCGTAATTGCTAATCCTGGGATAAAAATTATGATTGATGACAATATTGTTAAGCCTAAATTAAGTTCGGGAAAAACTATTGTTAAAAGACAGCTGATAATAGTTGCAATTAGTGCACTGAAAGATTCGAAAATGTTTTCTAAATATTTAGATTTTGTAGTTAAATAAACTAAAAGATATATAAATGCTCCCAAAAATAACGAAATCCCAAAAGAAACCCAATTTGTTCCAATCAATAGACTAAAACAGCCTGCGGAAAACGCATAGGCTAGCATTAAATAAAAGTGATTTATTATTTTAGTTTTAGCATGAATACTATTTAACTCATTTGTAATTGATTCGTCATCAATTTTAGAATCAATAACTTTATTCATGAGTTCGGCAATTCTAGAAAAAGCCCCTAAATTTAGTTGCCCAGGAGGAATACATTCAATATAATTATAAGATTTTTCGTCTTCATAAAAAGCATAATTTATCCATGTAGGGAGATCCATAAAACTACCGGTGATTCCTTTTTTATTGGCTACTGCTGTTAAATAAGATTGAATTTTATAGGAAGGAATACCATATATATGAAGAGCTTTTCCTAATTCAATTATGAATTTATATTTCTCTGGAACTTTCATTTTTTTTGAGCGAATACTGTTTTATCAAATATTAGAACTAACAAAAGGGCTTTTTTTAAAGCCCTTTTGTTTACACTTTTTTATGATATTATTTTGTTAACCAGTTTTTTGCATTTACAAAAGCTTCTAACCAAGGCGAAACTTCATCTTTTCTTCCATCAGGATAATTGGCCCAATTCCATTGAAAAGTAGAACGTTCTATATGTGGCATTGTTACTAAATGACGGCCCGTTTTATCGCACAACATAGCGGTATTAAAATCAGATCCATTGGGATTATTAGGGTAACCTGCGTAACTGTATTTTGCGACAATATTGTAGTTCTCTTCAGTTTGTGGCAAGTTAAATTTTCCTTCACCATGAGAAATCCAAACTCCTAATTCTGTTCCTGCTAAACTAGAAAGCATTATAGAATCATTTTCTTGAATTTTTACAGAAGT
>JAQXAP010000122.1 GCA_029252865.1 Polaribacter sp. | reverse complement strand
AAAGTCCCTTTTTCAGGGATTTTTGTTTTTATGACAAATATAATTCTAAGAAAATTATACGCCTTCTAATGACACGATATGAGGTTTAAATATGTGTTTTAACATCAAAAACAAACGCTATATTGCTCTGGCATCATTCTTTGCCTTGCACACCTATAGCGAATAGAAAAAAGATTCCATGTAATTTAGACTACTCTTATTGCAAACAAAGTTGTGAGGAAGGCACAACGTTTGCAATTCATTGCTAGATTTAGCGTATTTGAAGAAAAACGAACAGACTTTCTGTCTTAGTTTTATTTATGAGAAAATAGCGCTATGTCTACGTTGTTATTTTACTCTAACCGCCCGAGGAACTAATTTTGTGTAATCGCCATTGTTTCTGATAACGTCTCTTACAATAGATGAAGAAATATAAGAAGTGCTTGCTGCTGTTAATAAAAACACGGTTTCGATAGACGACAATTCTCTATTAGTATGCGCTATGGCTTTTTCGAATTCAAAATCTGCAGGATTTCTTAAACCTCTTAAAATAAATTCGACATTATTTTTACTACAAAAATCTACTGTTAACCCAGTGTAAGTAACTACTTTTATTTTGGGATTGTCTCGAAAAGAATCTTCGATAAACTTTTTGCGTTCTTCTAATGAAAACATGTACTTTTTATCATCATTTACCCCAATGGCAATAATAAGTTCATCAAACAAGGTTACTCCTCTGTTAATAATATCGTAATGACCTGAAGTTAAAGGATCAAATGACCCGGGAAAAATAGCTCTTTTCATATGTTTTCTATTTTGATGTTTCTTCTAAGTATTGCTTTCTTAGTTTTAAAACCGTTAAAAGTTAACCTCTTGTTGTTTCTCTGAAAAAAGTAATGCTTCTAATGCAAAGCATTCTCAATTGCGTTATCAAATAATTCGTTTAACGAAATTCCGGCTGCTTGCGCTTGTTGTGGTAAAATACTATTTTCTGTAAGTCCTGGCACTGTATTTATTTCTAAGAAATGTGGTTCATTATCCACTAAAATAAATTCTGAACGAGAAAAACCAGACATATTTAAAATTGTATATACTTTTTTCGCAATATTTTCCACTTTAGTTTTTATTACTTCAGAGATTCTTGCAGGAGTTATCTCTTCTGATTTCCCTAGATATTTTGCTTCATAATCAAAGAAATCATTTTCTGTAACAATCTCTGTGATTGGCAATACTTTGGTTTCACCTTTATGATGTATTACACCAACAGATACCTCGGGGCCGTCTAAAAACGATTCAATTAATATTTCTGAATCTTCTTTGTATGCTTTTTCTAAAGCAGGCAACATTTCTGTTTTTGTATGTACTTTAGAAATACCATAACTTGAACCAGCATTGTTTGGTTTTACGAAACACGGCAAACCTACTTTTGCTATTATTTTATCTAAATTTACAACATCTCCCTTATTTAAGTATACAGAAACGGCTGTTTTAATACCATATTCTTTTACTACACTTAGTGTATCTCTCTTATTAAAGGTTAGAGCCATTTGATAAAAAGGTGCGGAAGTGTGTTTTAAATTGATCAGGTTGAAATAAGCAAGTAACGCTCCATTTTCTCCCGGTGCACCATGAATTGCATTAAAAACACAATCAAAAATAATTTTTTTATCACCTAGAAGAAAAGAAAAATCGTTTTTATCAATACTATATTCAGTATTTAAATCGTCTAAGGCCACCCATTTTTCTTTTAAAATATGTACTCTGAAAGAATTATACTTCTCTTTGTTTAAATGATTATACACAACATTTCCACTTTTAAGTGAAATATTGACTTCAGATGAATAACCACCCATAACTATTGCAATGTTTTTCTTCATTGGTATGAATATAATAAAACAAATTTATCAAAATATTTATAGAAATAGCAACGTTTACTTTTTATATCTTTGCGTGTTCTAAAAATCAAAAAAATGAGTGTTTTTCAATTTTTTAAAAGCAAAATCTTTTTCCTACAAATTGTTATTGCATTTGCAGGATTATTGGTATTTATTTTTGCTTTAAAATATTGGTTAGGAGTTTCTACTAATCATGATCAAAAAATTCAAGTTCCTAATCTACATAAAATGTCTTTAGCAGAAGTAGATAAAAAACTTAAGGAATTAGATTTAGATTTTATTGTTATTGATAGTGCAAGTTACAACTCTAAATATCCTAAAAAATCTGTGATAGAACAGAGTCCTGAAACTGGCAGTTTTGTGAAGGAAAAACGTAAAATTTATTTAACGTTAAATCCATCTAAATACAGAGATATCACCATACCAGATCTAAATGGTATTACTAAAAGACAAGCCATTTCTCAGCTTCGTGCAAAAGGAATAAACGTGGGCACCGATTACTTATTTGTGAATGATATAGGCAAAGATGTTGTGCGTGGGTTGCGCTATAAAGGAAAAACTTTAAATGCAGGAGATAAATTACCACTGCACTCTATTATAGATTTGGTTTTAGGTAACGGAAAAGTAAAGTAATGGATATTTAAAATTAGGTAAAATATTACGTAACTTCAACAAATATCACTTTAACGGAGTAGTGAGAAAAATACGTCAACCTTAAAAGATTGTCACTAAATTAAATAAATGCAAGAAAATCAGCCCCAAGATATCGAAAACGACGATTTATATGAACATTACAGATTTACTGCTAGTGAGGGCCAAGAACCTTTAAGAGTTGATAAGTTTTTAATGAATTTTATCGAAAATGCTACAAGAAGTAAAATTCAACAAGCGGCAAAAGCCGGTAACGTTTTGGTAAACGATGTTGTTATAAAATCGAATCATAAAGTAAAACCTCATGATGTTGTAAGAGTTGTTCTAGCATACCCTCCAGCAGAAAAATTATTGGTCGCTGAAGATATTCCTTTAGATATTGTTTATGAAGATGAGGCTGTTATAGTTGTGAATAAACCTGCAGGTATGGTAGTGCATCCTGGGCACGGCAACTATTCGGGTACTTTGGTAAATGGTTTAATCCATCATATTGAAAATTTGCCAACAAATTCCAGCGAAAGACCAGGTTTGGTTCATAGAATTGACAAAGACACGAGTGGCTTATTAGTGGTTGCAAAAACAGAATTTGCAATGGCTAATTTATCTAAACAATTTTTTGACAGAACTACAGAGCGTTTGTATTATGCATTGGTTTGGGGGCATGTAGAAGACGATGAGGGCACTATTGAAGGAAATATTGGACGTAGTTTTAAAAATAGATTGCAAATGGATGTTTTTCCTGATGGCGATTTTGGAAAACATGCAGTTACACATTACAAAGTGCTAGAGCGCTTAACCTATGTTACTTTGGTACAATGTAAATTAGAAACAGGCAGAACACACCAAATTAGAGCTCATTTTAAACACATTGGTCACACCTTATTTAATGATGAGCGGTATGGTGGAAATGACATTTTAAAAGGAACAACGTTTACCAAATACAAACAATTTGTGAACAATTGCTTTAAAGTGCTACCAAGACAAGCTTTACATGCAAAAACATTGGGCTTTACGCACCCAACAACAGGAGAGTTTATGAAATTTAACTCAGAGATACCGCAAGATATTACTGATTGTTTGGATAAATGGAGAACCTATTCTGAAAATTCTAAAGATGTAGAATTAGAATAAGTTATTGGAAGTATTGCATAAAAAAAAGCGGTTTAAGTGAATTCTTTCATCGCTTTTTTTTGAATTAACAACAACCTGCACTAGGATCGCAACAAGATTGTGTTAAATCCGATATTTTAATTTTTGGCTTTTCTTCTGATATACCACAAGCATCTTCTGCCAAACAAGCCGTAAGTTTAGAAATCAATAAGAAATTAGTTCCATCAAAATCTAAATCGTATTTACCTATTGTTTCTTTTCCTTGATATTCTACTTCAATCTCTAAATCATCGAATTTAAATATCTTCTCTGACATCTCTATAATAGCTACTAATTTATCTGGATGCAATCTGTGATCATAATCATTCTCTTCCCAAAGTTGAAAATTAATAACAGCCTCACTTCTCACTTTTCCTCCACAATCAATAAAGTCTTTTGTTACTTTACCTACCTCTGTTACATGAAAATGACTGGCTACTAATTCTCCGTTTGGTAACTGAAAACCTATTTTACTTAAACCTTTTAAGTGCTTTTTAATTTCTGATAATTTCATCTCCGACTGAATTTCAACAACAGTTTTCTGTTGAATTTTTATTTAAAAATTTATTAAACTTATTTCTTATGCTATCCCATTTTTCCTCATCAATGCAATAGCATACGCTTGTCCCTTCTATTTTACCTTTTAAAATGCCTACTTTTTTCAACTCTTTTAAGTGCTGAGAAATGGTGGGTTGTGCCAAACCAATGTCTTTTACTAAGTCTCCACAACCACAAGTTTCTAGTTTTATTATAAAATCCAAAATTGCAATTCTCGCAGGATGTCCTAGCACTTTTGCAATAGTAGCTATTTCATTTTGTTCTTTTGTAAAAAACTCTGACTTGGTTACCCCCATCTTTTTATGTTTATTGTAATATTACGATTAATAAGTAAGAAAAACGAACAGTTTATCAATTACTGAGAGGTCAAAATAAATAAACAAAAGAATTATTGGAAAAAACCTCCCTTTACATGTTTGATGATTTGTAGTCCTACTCTTATTTCTTCTTGCTTAAATCAAATAAATAACCCAGAGAAAGATGAAAGTAACTCGTAGTTTTGTAGGCGTCTTCTTGCTTCAAAGAATTAGGTATATTTAGGTTATAGCCTAATTCAAAATCCCATGATTTTAAAGAAAGAGAAAGCGGAAGATTTACTTGTGTGTTTAATAAACCGAACACATCAAAATTAAAAGTTTTTAAAACAGGTCTGTTTGCCC
>JAQXAP010000090.1 GCA_029252865.1 Polaribacter sp. | reverse complement strand
GTGCGTTCGAAAGGGAATAGAATCTTTCGGTATATTTTGAGAAGAAAACATTTTATAAATTAATTCGGAGCAATAATAAGAATCGTCATCCCACAAAAAAATATCGTCATAAGGTTTGTTTATTCTTTCTCTTCCGTACTCTATTGCTTCAGAAATATAAGTTTGGTAATCGTTATCTAATCTTGCAACCTTTGTTTGAGATTTATTAGACTTACTTTTATTCCTGTTCAAAAACTTTGCTAGAGGAGTTTCGCAGATACCCTCTTTTGGAATCGCTTCTAACACAAACCATTTTTCATCTTTTTTCACTGCCATTCCAACATGTGAATAGTTTTTAGATAATTTGGTTGCAGTTACATTTTTAATCGCATTGTCTATTTCACCTGTTCCTGTATTTTGAAAGAATAAATCCCCCTCTCTTATTTCAAAATTATTTTTGTTTTGATTGCTATTGCAACTAAATAAAACAATAGAAAATATGAGAAGAGAAAAAAAATGTTTTGTGATTTTATTCATGACGGTTTTGTTGTTAATTTTGAGGACTTTATAAAAGATGTTCTTGCTCCAGCCTATACATGCCCAAGACTAAAACCTTGTTTAAATAAAATTATACTGAAATTTATATATTATTACGATTTACAACAGCTTTGCCATTGCTTCTTTAATAATAGCAGTATTTTTAGTTCTATTTAATGTATTTTTAGTTTTTTGATCTTGTACCATTCTTCTCATCAGATTAATCACCACTTTATCAAAATTAAATGATTTGTACTGAGTACCTTTTACAACCATATCATTTACTAAATTCTGAATCGCTTCGGAGTTATTACTTTCAGAAATTTGTGTAAATGCCTTTTGATAGATTGCTTTTGTCGCATCATCACCCGTTAAAAACATTCCAGACAATACACTTTTAGAGATAAAGGGTAATTCTTTTTCGTCCTTCTCTTCTATATAAATACGGGTTAAAGGTGTTGCTAAAATTTTTCTAATCGCATCTGGTAAAGCTCTAGATTTTTTGATAGCCTGCTGTTTATCTACATAATACATAGCAACTAAAGATTTGCCTATCACAGAATAAGATTTACTTTCTAATCCTTTTGCGAATATCCCTTTTAACTCAAGATCAGTTAATTTTCCTAAAGTTTCAATTGCGGCGGCTTGTACTAATGTCTTCTCATCTGTATTTGCAATTTTCATTATTTTTTGAATTGCATTTTTTTTAGAAAATTTATTAATTAAATCTATTTTTTCTAAAGCAAGAATTCTAATTTCGTATGATGCATCACTCATTGCATTTACAACTGCATTAAAAGCTAATTTTTCTTCTTGTTTTTTTGCTACTTCTAACAATGCCATCCTTCTATGAGCATAATTGTCTGCATTTTTTAACTGAAAAACATAATCACTAAGCACTTTGTTTTCAGATATTTCACACAATAAAACACCATCTGCATTTATCTGAATTAAAGTTGGTTGTTCTTGATATGAAAATGTAAAGGAGGCATCGACACCATCTACAAAAACATTGTGTCTTATTTTCTTTTCATTTTCATAAATATCAATTGCTAGAGGAAATTGAAACTCAGTAACATTTAATTGTTGAAGATTTACTGTTACTTTTTTCTGAATTGTATTGTAATCGTAGGAGACATCTATTTTTGGATGACCTGCACTAAAATACCATTGATTGAAGAACCAATTTAAATCTTTTCCTGTTATCCTTTCGAATACTAACCTTAATTGATGTACTTCTGCTGCTTTGTATTTATTCTCTAATAAATAGGTTTTTAATCCAAGAAAAAAAGCTTCATCACCAACATAATTTCTCAACATGTGTAAAATAGCACCACCTTTATTATAGCTTACTAAATCGAACACATCCTCCTTGTCTGAATAATTAAAACGAACTAAATGTTTATCACTATTCTGACTGTTTTTATAGGCTTCAATATTCTCAAACAAATGCATATCTGCATCTAATTTTCCATATTTATGCTCTCTCCATAAATATTCGCTATAATTCGCAAATGATTCGTTTAAAGTAATGTTAGACCAACTTTCTGAAGTTACTAAATCTCCAAACCAATGATGAAATAATTCATGTGCTATCGTGTTTTCTTGTAAATTTTCATCAATTAATTGACCAGGGGCTTGATATGCCTTTTCCCCATGAATTACAGCTGTTGTATTTTCCATTGCGCCAGAAATAAAGTCTCTAGCAACAATTTGATGGTATTTATCCCAAGGATATTCTACTCCTAAAATATCAGAAAAAAAACCCATCATTTCTGGTGTTAATCCAAAAATATCTTTTGCATAGGGAGCATATTCCTTTTCTACATAATAATTTACTGGAATGTTTTTATAAGAATCTTCAATAATTTCATACTCCCCTATTCCCATAAAAACCAAATACGGAGCATGCTTTTGATCCATTTTCCAATAATCAGTTCTACTGGTTCCGTTTTTAGTTTGACTTACTAATTTACCGTTAGATAGTGTTTGAAATTTATCAGGAACTGTCATGTAAATTTCCTGAGTTGTTTTCTGATTTGGACTATCTATTGTAGGAAACCAACAACTGTTTGCTTCTGTTGCTCCTTGTGTCCAAATTTGAGTTGATTTATCTTTATAAAAACCATCTGCGTTTATAAAATATAATCCTTTAGCATCTGTTATTGCTGCAGAACCTTTTTGTTTTACTTTTTCTGGTCGTGCGGTATACCTAATATATACAGTAAACTTTTCCTTTTTTGTGTATTTTTTTGGTAAATCTATGATTATCTGTTTATCATCATAATTATACTCTAATTCCTTTGCATCTAAAGAAACTTCATGAATAATCATTGCTTTTGCATCTAAAGTAAATTTGTTTGTTGCATAAAAATGAGGTTTCGCAGTTACCCAAGCTTCACCGTTTAATTGTTTTTCTTTAAAATTAAAATCGACTTTTAATTTTGTGTGGATTAAATCATGAATTTTCTCTCTTTCTGGTTTATAACTTTTATAATTTTGAGAAAAAGTGAACAAGCTCAATAGCACTAGAGCAAAAAATAGTCTTTTTTTAACCAACATAAATATATTATCCATAAGTCTCAAAAGTAAGAAATATTCACACTTTTTATACTAATGACTAGTTAATATTCTGTTATCTATTTTTAAAAAGAATTAAATCAGTTAAAAGACAATGTAAAATTGATTTTCGATTAAATTTTCATTACTAACGGCTTACATCAATTTGTCATTAAAATAATTACTACTTCTTATTTTAAACAAAAAAAACCGCAACCTTTAAAAATTGCAGTTTAAAATGAATCATATACTGTCTATTTTTTTTGAAATACTGTTTTAAATTGTTTTAGATTGATATTATCAGGATCAATTTTTATACTATTCATCATCTCTATGATTTTTGCTGGTTTCATATTAGACCCTAACAATCTTGCAACTCCTACTCCTACTTTTTTACCATAACCAAAAGCAATCACTTCATTTATAGCCTCTGTATCACCAGAATAATAAAGTTTTACATTCATTCCTTTAGCTTTCATAGACATCAAAGTTTTGTATTCATTATTATCTTTAAATAATTCTTTTAAAGTAGTTTTTTCATCCTCATATGCAGATTCATTTCCCTCAAAGGGTAATGCAACTAAATTTACTTTACGAATACTTTCTAAAGTAAATTTTACATCTTCAGAAACATCCTGAGATTTTAATTTTAAAAAACTTGTAGGAATATCAAGCGTAATAAACTCTTTTTTTTCTTGACTTTCTAAAAGATATGCTTGTAAAGATTTTTCATTTTTACATGATGCTGTAATTAATAAGAGGAACAACAAAAGCAAAGGTGTTTTAATTATATTTTTCATTTTATTTTTGTTTTAAACGATAAAATTAAACTTACAAAAATCATATTTTACTTTACGTTACCACTAGCAAAAGTATCTGCAATTTTCGACATTTTATTAATATCAATATTCCCCGTTAAAGACACAACTACTGCTTCAGAATAACCTTGTGTCTTTTTATCAAGCCCTTTTATTAACATTAACACTTCACTTACAAAATCTTTATTTTTTGTAGTTTTTACATAAATCTTTATGCGAGATTTATCTTCTTTAATTCGCATTAACTCAGTTAATCTTTTTTTCTTAATTGCTTTTTTAAATAAAGCATCCATTTCATTTGCAATGCCTGCATCTTTCGAAGAAAACATTTTAAACTCTTTTAATTCCTGAATCATTTGAAAGACTTTTAAGCCTTCGTTGTCATTTGTACTAATATTTTTAAATTTTGATATTAATTCGAAAGCATCTTTGGTAACAACTACCATATCTACTCCATCCATATCTTCTAATGTATCAAAAAATGACTGTGCGCTTGTTACCATAGGTGTAACTATTAACGCTATTAATATTGCTATTTTTTTCATAATTTCTAAATTTACTTGGTTTTACTGTTTTACTTGGTTATTTTAATATTTTATTTACTGTGTTTTCATAAATATGCAAGGAGGCTAAAGCCTTTTCTCCTTTTTTAAGATTTGACGACAAAAGCATTAAACCTTTACTAATTTGAGCAAATTGTTTTTTTGCTTGATACCTCTCATATTCATGTTTACCAATAAATACGCTTAGCAATAAGACTATTGACGCTGCTACAGACAACCATTTTAAGTTTCTCTTTTTAGATTTCTTAGGTTCTAACTCAATGGTTCTTGTATAAGTTTCGTCTTTACTATTCGCAAAATAATTAAACATGTACTCATATTCCTGCAAGTGTGGTGCAACATTACCTCCTGTAAAATAGTTTCTTAAGGTTGTTTCCTCTTGCAAAGAAGTCTCTGCTTTTTCGTATTTTTCTAATAATATTTCTATGTTAGCTAACTCCATAGTTGTGTTTTTTAATTAATGCCTCTCTTATTGTTTTTCTTGCTCTAGATAAAGCCACTCTTACAGCTGTTGGCTTCATATCTACCATTTTGCAAATCTCATCAAAATCATATTGCTCAACATCTCTTAATTGAATAATAATCTTTTGTTGTTCAGGTAAATCTTTTATCAATTCGTGCACTTGGTTTACACTATCTTGATGTTCTATTTTCTTATCTAAACTTGTCTCTTTTTCTTTATAATTGCTGTGTACTAATGTTAAATTATTTGCTTGTTTCGATTTTAATCGATCATAACAATAGTTTTTAGTCATTGTCATTGCAAAGGCTTCAACGTTTTTGTAATCACCAATCTTTTCTTTACTTTTCCATAATTTAAATAATAATTCTTGCGTAGCATCTTCAGCTTCTTCCGTAGATACTAAAAGTCTTTTTGCTAAGCGGAATACCTTATCTTTAAATGGTAAAACAACTTTTAAAAAGTCTGACTGTTTCATGTTATTTTGTTAGTTTATAAAGTAAACACCTCACAAATATTAAGCTTTATAAGCAGGTTTACATAATTAAGACGATGAACTATATATTTTGTTACAAGATTTCTTTAAAATAATAATTCGCTTTAAGTTATGTTTTGTTTTACCTACAGAATTTTAATTTACATTGATGAGAATCTTCTTATAATTTATTTGTTTTCTTTTTTCTTTAACTAATTCGTTTAAATTATATTTGTTTCATTCTAATATAGATATACCAGAATTTGTTTGGAAAGATTTAACTGTCTACTAATTAAACAAAGAGCAATCAACAGACGTAATTTGAATTCATTTTAAATCTGACCAATAATTAGACCCTTATTATAGTTTTTTCCAAGACAAAAATTATTTGTTTTCGCATTTCATAGTATCTTGTAATATTAAATTAAAAAAAACTAAAAGTTAACATGAGAAAAATTATAAAATTAAGTCTATTATCTTTTATACTTTTTGTATCCTCTTGCTCTAAAGGTGATGACATCATTATAGAGCCTAATATAAATGATGATATAAATTATTTTATATGGAAAGGAATGAATGCTTTTTACTTTTGGCAGAGTGAGGTTCCTAATTTAGCAAACAATCGTTTTTCTAATTTAAATGAATTGTATAATCACTTTAAAGATTACTCTTCACCAGAAAATTCTTTTAATAGTCTAATATATCAGAAGGGGGTTTCTGATCGTTTTTCATGGATTGTTGATGATTATGTTGCCTTAGAAAACTCTTTCCAAGGAATTAACCAAAGTACAGGAATGGAATTTGGATTGATACGATACAGCAATAACAATAAAAATGTTTTTGGATATGTACGATATGTAATTCCAAATACAGATGCTGCTTTAAAAGGTATAATGCGCGGAATGATTTTTAATACAATTGACGGAAATCAAATAACAGATAGTAATTATACAAATCTATTATTTAGCGATGCTAGTAGCCTAAATATAGGCTTTGCCGATTATAATAATGGAAACCCAATAGCTAACGGATCAACTACTAATTTAACAAAAGAACAAGTTTTTGAGAACCCAGTTGCAATTACTAAAGTAATAAATGAAGGCTCTGTAAAAGTAGGCTATTTATTATACAATCAGTTTTCAAGTTCTTATGACGGACAATTAAATGCTGCTTTCAATTCTTTTAAAATACAAGGGGTAAATGATTTAATTATCGATTTAAGATATAATGGCGGTGGATCTGTGAAAACAGCAACCTATTTAGGAAGTATGATTACTGGCCAATTTAATGGAGAACTTTATTCGAAAGAAGTTTGGAATGATAAAGTGCAGGCTGCTGTCAGTCCTGATCGATTTTTAAACTATTTTACTGATAAAATTAACGTAACAGATCAAAATGGAAATATCGTGCTTCAAGAAACTGTTAATAGTTTAAATTTTTCTAAAGTTTATTTCATTATTTCTGGAAGTACAGCATCTGCATCAGAATTAGTTATTAATTCTTTAAGAGCTTATATCGACGTGAAAATAGTGGGAACAACAACTGTTGGCAAACAAGTTGGCTCTATTACATTATATGATTCTGATAATTTATTTAGAGATGGTGAAAACTTAAATTTAGAGCACTCCTATGCAATGCAACCGATTGTTTTACAAATATCAAACAAAGATGACCAAAATGAATCGGGAGGTTTTATACCAGGAATAACACTACCTGGAGTAAAATTAGCAGAAAATTATGGAAATTTAGGAGTTTTAGGAGAACGTTCAGATCCATTACTGGCAAGAACTTTAAATTTTATAACAACAGGATCAAAAGGGAATTTTAAAAATGAAGTACAGAAATATTCTGAAATATATAACTCAAAATTAGCCACTCCCGCGGGTAATAATATGTATTCAGACTATATGAGATAATAGCTCACTATTTCTCTGCAAATTCCTCTATTTCTTGGTCTGTTAATGCATCAGGTCTAAACTCACTCATTAATTTCTCACGTTTAGATTTGGCATATTTATATCCCGATTTCCACCATTTACGCATTAAAACCTTATCAAAAACCAGAGAATTCGTCGTTAGGACAGTCGGTGTGTAATAAAGATTTAATTTTATGTTTTTATTATTTGCAGCTAACTTTCCAATAGTAATATTGTGACTTTCTACATGCCTTAGCATAAACTCAAATACATCAAATAGCAGTGAAAATGGATTTTTTGCGGGTAATTTATTAAATTGAGTGACCTCTGTTTCCAAAATAATTGCATCAATTTCTGTGGCACCTCTTAAAATAGCCTCTCTAATTGGAACTAAAGAACCAAAACCACCATCTGCATATTGACAATTATCCTTTTCCAACAAACTCATAAAAGGTACATAATTACAGGACCCCCAAATCCAGTCACAAAAATCACCGTAATTGCAATCTTTTATAGATTTATATTCAATTTGGTTTTTAGTTAAATTAGAAACAGTAACCACAACCTCTTTATTATTGGCTCTAATTTCATGGTACATTTCTTCTGAAATATTATTCTTAATTAAATTTCTGAGGTTTTTACTTTCTCCAAAAGTTTTTCTTCCGTTTAAAAAGTTCCAAAGCGTATTTAAGTGACGAATACTAACTACTTTTTCCCCTGCAACTTTTTTAATTTTAAATGGATTATTACTAAAAATAGTTTTCTGATTTACATTCGTGTATATCTTCTTTAAACTATCCAATTTTCCTAAGGCCAAATGAGAGACCATTAAACTACCTGTAGAAGTGCCTATAAATATATCGTAATCTTTTTGTTCATTCTTCATTAAATATTGAGCAACTCCACCTCCAAATGCCCCTTTACTTCCGCCTCCAGAAATTACTAACGCTTTTTTCATTGTATAAAAATGATTTGTTTATTTTAGTGATATAAATGTATCAAAAATGAAAAGAATATCTATACTTATTTTCTTGTTTTTAACCTGTTGTAAAGAAGATTATAAACCAAGAGAAATCGATACAATTAATATACAAGAGTTTAAAATTGATAGTATTAGCATACGCGCAATTACAGCTATAGATGCTCATAAAGTAATTTACGCAGGTTCCAATGGAGATGTTGGTTTCTTTTCTGATAAAGAGATAAAAACAGTAGCACCAATAAAAATTAAGTATCAAGATTCAATACAACCAAATTTTAGAAGTATTGCTTCAAATAGTAAAGCTATTTTCGCCTTGAGTATTTCTAATCCGGCATTGTTGTATCGTATTTCTAATGGTAAATTCGAATTAAAATACTCAGAAAATCATGAAAAAGTTTTCTACAATTCGATGCATTTTTTTGATGACAATTTGCATGGAATTGCAGTTGGAGATCCAATACAGGATTGTGCCTCAATTATTTTAACTTCTGATGGAGGGAATACTTGGAACAAAATCCCATGTTCAAAATTGCCTAAATTTGAGGAGAATGAAGCTTTTTTTGCCGCAAGTAACACTAATATTAAAACAATTGGCCGTACTGTTTGGATTGGATCAGGAGGGAAAAAAGCACGGATTTTAAAATCTGATGATTTTGGCGATACTTGGCAAATTTTTGAAAGTCCTATTATTCACGGAGAAGGCCCTCAAGGAATTTATTCTTTAGATTTTGCAGACAAAAATAATGGAATTGCAATAGGAGGAGATTATTCTAAACCTAAAGAAAATAAAAGAAATAAAGCAATTACAAGTGATGGTGGGAAAACTTGGTTAATAGTTGCTGATGGACAAAACCCTAATTACAAAAGTTGTGTACAATACGTGCCAAACACAAATGGTAAAGAAGTCTTTGCTGTAGGTGTAACAGGAATATCATTCTCTAATAACGGTGGGATTACATGGAAAGAAGTTTCTAAAGACTCCTATTATAGTATTAAGTTTGTAGATAGAAACACAGCTTGGTTATCGGGTAATAATAAATTAGGTAAATTAGTTTTAAAATAAAATGAAAAAACTCATCATATTAATTGGAGCTTCACTTCTATTCTTTTACTGTTCGCAACCTTCTGAAATTAGTAAAGATTTTAATTGTAAAACTATAGCTTATAAAAATTTAGAGGAAGTAATAGATGTTAAAAATCTATTTTCAATTCAAATTCCTAGAACTTGGAAAACAAACTTGTTTTATGATAACATTCAATCCTCTATTTACACTGCAGATACTACAAAACAACTAACAGAAACTTTACTTTTAGATATTACTATTATCAACAAAAACATTAAATTTGATATTCCATTTAAATTAAAAATGGAACAAGAAAATTTAACTAAAAATCTCATTAAAGTAAAATCTAAAGAAACCTCAATAATAGACCAACCAGTTTATTATTCTATCTCTAAAGGAAAAAAGGGGATTTATAATTATCAAGTTTGCCATTTTTTTATCAAAGTAAATGAACAAAATTTTATTCTTGCAAAAGCAGAAGTATACGGTGATTCTCTCGTGAAAAAACGATTTTGTAAAGCTTTCGATTTAATAGAAAAAATTAAAATAAATGATAGAGAAAAAACACATTACAAATAGATTTATAAAATATATTAAGATAGATACCGAATCAAATCCTTACAATCCTGCGTTTCCTAGTTCAGAAAAACAATGGGATTTAGCTAAGTTACTCGTAGAAGAACTTGAACAAATCGGAATGCAAGATATAGATCTAGATGAAAATTGTTACATTATGGCAACGCTACCCAGTAATATCGATTATGAAGTACCAACAATAGGGTTTATTTCTCATATTGATACCAGTCCGGATTTCACAGGTAAAAATGTTAATCCTCAGGTTATTGACAATTACGATGGAAAAGACATCGTGTTAAATAAAGAAAAAAATATAATATTATCTTCCTCTTATTTTGACGATTTATTACAATATAAGGGGCAAACAATTATAACCACAGATGGAACGACTCTTTTAGGTGCAGATGACAAGGCTGGTATTACAGAAATAGTTACCGCGATGGAACATTTAATTCAGCATCCAGAAATTAAACATGGTAAAATTAGAATTTGTTTTACGCCAGACGAAGAAGTTGGAAAAGGAGCTCATTTATTTGATGTTGCAAAGTTCGGAGCAGATTGGGCTTACACAATGGATGGAAGCCAAATTGGTGAATTAGAGTTCGAAAACTTTAATGCAGCATCTGCAAAAGTTACATTGACGGGTAAAATTGTACATCCAGGTTATGCAAAAGGAAAAATGATTAATTCTATGTTAATTGCAAACGAATTTATTGCGACACTTCCGGTACAAGAAGTACCTGAAAAAACAGAAGGTTATGAAGGTTTTTTTCATTTACATGACATCAAGGGTAATGTTGAGGAAACTGTTTTAGATTTTATTATAAGAGATCATGATTTAGAATTGTTTGAAAAAAGAAAAAAATTAATGCAAAAAATTGCAAATGATTTTAACAATAAATACAATCAAGAAATAATTAAAGTTGAAATTAAAAATCAATACTTTAATATGAAAGAAAAAATTACTCCGGTAATGCATATTGTTGATATGGCAGAGGAGGTAATGAAAGATTTAGGTATAACTCCTTTAATTAAAGCAATACGCGGTGGAACCGATGGTTCTCAATTATCTTACAAAGGATTACCTTGTCCTAATATATTTGCCGGTGGACATAATTTTCATGGACGCTTTGAATATGTACCAGTAGAATCTATGATTAAAGCTACTGAAGTAATTATTGGTATTGCAAAAAAGGTTACCAAGAAATAAAAATAATCACAAAAAAAGTCTCCAGTAAACTGGAGAC
>JAQXAP010000085.1 GCA_029252865.1 Polaribacter sp. | reverse complement strand
ATAGCACGTGAAACTACCAAAGCATTGCGTAAAGATGTTACTGCCAAATGTTATGGAGGAGATATTTCTAGAAAACGTAAGTTATTAGAAAAGCAGAAAAAAGGAAAGAAAAGAATGCGACAGGTTGGTAATGTGGAAATTCCGCAAGAAGCATTTATGGCTGTATTAAAGTTGAATGATTAAGTTTTTTCGCTATTTATTTCCTGAATTTTTACTCGTTTGAATAAGCCAAATATTTTTAGAAATAGTGGTTAAAAACACAAAAAGCAAAACTTTCTTAAAAAAAGGTTTTGCTTTTTATATTTTAAGCTGCAAAGTATAGTCATTTTAGACGCAATCTAAATCAGCTTGTTTTTTTGGAATCCTTAATATCTGAACTTTTAATATTGTCTTGTATTATTGTCTGCATCTATATATTATTTGCATTTGCTAAAATAATTCCAAATTTAAAATTATAGAACATTCTTGTTTTGTTTAGTGATGATGTATTCATTTCTTAAAAGGCATTAATTATTGTCTTGTATTCTATCCTCTTCGTCTCTATTTATTTCTCTGTTCGATTTTTTCTTACCAAACTTAGAGCCAAAACTATATATCATTTTTAATTGTATATTTTGTCGAGAACCATTGCTTTCTACTGCAGCAATTCCGTTTCCATAATCTATATTACCTACAAAACCTCTATTAAGCATTTTATTAAAACCTAAGTTTATTTTTAATTTATCATCTAAAAATTTTTTACCGAATGAAAAATCTAGCTCTGCTAGCCAATCTACATCTATTTGCCCTTCTAAAGCACCTGTTCCATAATTTCCACTCATTTCAAAATTAATGTCCCAAGGTAATTTATAGCTAGCCTGAATAAACCAATACATATTCCATTTATTTAAATCTATTCCAAATGTTGATGATTGATAATCTGTATTTGTCACAATAATTCCTGTATATCCTTCAATATTTTTCTGAATGAAATTTAAAGGTGCAAAAAGTCTAAAATTCCAATTATCATTGTTTTCAACATTAACTTCTTGTTGCCTTATTTGCGCAGTTTCATTGTCTTGTTTTATCAACTCAAAGATAACATCATCAGTTTTACTGTAACCAATTGTAAAAAAAGGTTGTCCTTCATACGTTAAATTAAACTGATAATTGTTAGTGTAAGATGGAGTTAACTTAGGGTTTCCTTCGCTTGCAGAAAAAGGATCTAAAAACGTCTGAAATGAATTTAAACTATTGTAGCTTGGTCTTTGTATTCTATAACTGTACGATATACTTGCACCTAAAATATCGTTAAATTTTCTGCTTAAACTAGCACTTGGAAATATTTTCTCAATTGGTCTATTTTGTACTTCAGTAACCATTTCTCCCTCTTTCAAATAGGTTGATGATCCATCTGTATTGCTATCTTCAAATCTTAATCCACCTGAAAAAGACCATTTTCCAAAACTAGTATTCAGTTTTGTGTAGATTGCAAATATGGTTTCATCTATGATAAATTGGCTACTTTTTTCATCAATAAAATTAAAATTACCATTACTGTTTTCGATATACGATTCTAGATCATTATTTGTGCTTACATCAGCAAAACGAGAACCGGTGCTAAATTTTAAATTTTCTGAAAATTCTTTAGAATAGTCTATTCTATAGGTTTTAATACTATACGTGCCATCTTGTACATATTTTCTATCTGTAAATTCTTCTGCGCTTTGTGGCGTATCAAATAATGTATTTGTGCTATTATTTACAAAATTCACGTAATTAAAATCTAATAATAATCTTTCTGTTTCAGATTTATATTCATAATAAGGATTGATGTTAAAGTTTGTTCTATCTCTATCATAATTATTATTCGTTAAAAGTAATTCGGTTAAATTTGGCTTTATAATATTTGTTGTGTTGTCAACAGTTCTAGACGATATTCTATTATTCCAACTTCCACTTATACCGATTGAGTTTTTTATATTGATATAATAATCTAAATTACCACTAATACTGTTATTTAAATGGTCGAAAGGTTCTAAGGTTTTTTGATCATAAATAGTGTCTGCTACGGTTCTAGTTAAAAATAAATCGTTTCTCCACGTCGGTTGAGAATGATTTACTCTTGCTTGCCAATTTAATTTGTTTTTATAACTAGCAATAGAAAATCCAGTTCCGTATTCAAAACCTTCATCTTCACCAAACCAAACGGTAGTGCTTCCGTGAGTTCCTAATCTAACATTTTTCTTTAAAATTATATTGATGATTGCACCAGACCCTGAAGCCTCATATTCTGCCCCGGGTTGCTCTATAACTTCAATTTTCGCAATATTATCTGCAGGAAAATCTCTTAAAAGCGTTTCAACATCCATATATTCTGTAGTTTTATTGTTGATAAGAATTCGAACTCCTCTATTTCCTGCAATAGAAATTCCGTTATTCGTGACCAAAACACCTGGAATTTTTCTCATAATGTCTTGTAAATTTGTATTTACCATTTCTGATTTTTCTAAATCTACAACCAATTTTTCCGCTGTTTGTTTTATTACAGGTCGTTTACTCTTTACAACAACTTCATTTAAAAGTTGACTTTCTTCTACTAAAGTGATATTAAATATTTTGTTTGATTTTAAATCGAATTCTTCAATTTTTTGGGTTTTAAAACCCAACATAGAAACTTCTAATTTGTATTTTCCAGAATTTATATTTTCAAAGTAGAAGCTACCATCATCCAGAGATATGGCACCTAAAGGCTTTGTTTCTTCGGCTACTTTATACAAAACAATATTAGCAAATGGTAGAGATTGTCTCTGTTCATCAACAATTTTTCCTGATATTTTATGTTGAGAAAAAATTGATAAACTGCTAAAGGTGATAGCTAATAAGAGGATTGTTTTTTTCATTATTTGTTATTTATACTTCAAAAATGGTTGATTATTAATTTACAAAACATACTTATCTTTTGAATTGGGATAAAATTTCGATAAATAGTTTTTGATTTTCGTTAAAGATGAGACGCAGTATTTATGAAAAAAGGTTTCCCATACTATTTCTATTTTAAATAATTTTTTATTCATGTTTCATAAACGATTCTTTATAAATGTTTTAGTTTACAATTTGATTAATTCCCTCAAAAATTAGACGAATCCTTAGAGAAATTGTTACTCAGAAGAAACGATTTAAGAAATAAAAAAATGGAAAATTAACAAAAAAGACCAAAGAAAAGTTCTAATCCAATTTCTATAAATTAGTGTAGTTAGTAATTTATTATTGATATTTCTATTAGATATTTTATTGTGAAGAGGTGCAAAAGTTAAAAACGTAAATACCCATAAAAAAATGACAAGAGCTAAATAAAGGAAATGGTTTATTGTGGGAAAATAAAATAAAATTATCAATCCATAGATTAATTGAAAAAGCATTAATGGAACTACCATTATTGCTATTCTAGAGGTATATTTTTGATGCCAAGAATAAAGGTTTTCTGTTGTGTAGTGCAGAAAACTGGGATAGATAACAAGTTGAACAATCCAAATTAAAATAACAAGTCCGGCATCTACCATCAAAGAAATTTGAGATAATATATTTAAGAAATTCACCATTTGTAGTTATTCTTTGAAAGTATATTTTTTAAGAATTTCTAAAGACGTGTATTGTAAAGATTTTATATGAGTGGCGTCTAAAATAACAAAAGGTGCTTTGCCCACTTTCTCTGCTTGTAACCATCGAGAAATGCATAAACACCATTTGTCTCCCGGCTTTAGACCGGGAAAGTTCCAGTATGGTTTTGGAGTAATTAAATCATTTCCTTTAGAAGCTGAGTATTCTAGAAAATCTTTAGTAACTATTGCACAGATTGTATGAGTACCAGCGTCATTTTCTGCAGTTTTACAAAAACCATCTCTGTAATATCCAGTAACGGGTGAGGTACAACAATTTTTTAAAGGCTTACCTAAGACATTTAACTCCAAATTCAATATTTTTTTAAAGGATACAGATTTATTTAAAAATAAAAAACGTCCGTTAGTTATTGCATTAGTCTCTATTTCCCAATATTTTTAAACCCCAATACAGAAGCATAGCTAATGAACCCAATGCTGCTACTAAATAAGTTCTTGCAGCCCATTTTAAGGCATCAGTAGAACCTGCCAATTCTTCTTGAGAAACTATATTTTTATTCCGTAACCAAGCTAAAGCTCTATTGCTTGCATCATACTCTACAGGTAATGTAATAAAACTAAAAAGTGTTGCAAAACCCATAAAAACTAATCCTGTTAGAGCTAAATAAAATCCAAAACTACTCACTCCTGAGGCTGCACCTAGAAATAAACCCCCAATAACAAGCCATTGAGAAAACCTTGAAGAGATATTAACAACTGGTACTAATTTAGAGCGCATTGCTAACCAGTTATAGGCAGTTGCATGCTGCACAGCATGTCCTACTTCATGAGCAGCAACTGCAGCAGCAGCAGCATTTCTTTGGTTGTATACTGATTCACTTAAATTTACAGTTTTATTCTGTGGATTATAATGATCTGTCAAACTACCGGGAGTAGAAATTACTTTTACATCGAAAATACCATGATCGGCAAGCATTTTTTCTGCAATTTCTGCTCCATTCATGCCATTTCTAAGCTGAACTTTAGAGTATTTATTAAATTTATTTTTTAAAGTATTACTAATTAACCAGCTGACTAATGAAATTGCACCGATTAAAATATAAAATCCCATCATAATTTATATTATTTAAAAATTGTATTTCGTTTTTGTTTGATAAATTTACAACATAAACTATTCCATTTTATTTTTTTGGAGTAAAAAGAGACAAAATGACAACCAAACCAAACATATTGCTTATTTATACTGGTGGAACTATTGGTATGATTAAAGACTATAAGACGAATGCTTTAAGAGCGTTTGATTTTAGTCAGATTGTAGAGAAAATTCCAGAACTACAGCAGTTAAATTGTAAGGTAACAAGTATTTCTTTTGACGAACCTATAGATTCATCAAATATGAATACGAAGTATTATATAGACATTGCTGAAATTATTGAGTCAAATTATAAAAATTTTGATGGATTTGTGGTTTTAACAGGTTCGGATACTATGTCGTATACATCTTCTGCAATCAGTTTTATGTTAGAAAATTTGAGTAAACCTATTATTTTTTCGGGTTCCCAACTACCAATTGGAGATTTAAGAACAGATGCTAAAGAAAACTTGATCACTTCTATCGAGGTGGCGAGTGCTAATAAAAATGGAACACCAATAATTTCTGAGGTTTGTTTATATTTTGAGTATAAATTATATCGAGCAAATAGAACAACGAAAATAAGTTCAGAACAGTTTGAAGCATTTACATCGCTCAACTTTTCTCCTCTCGCAGAAAGTGGTGTGCATCTTAAATTTAATGAGCAGTTACTTTATCAACCAAAAAATAAAGAAAAAGATTTAATAGTAAGAAAGAATTTAGTGAATGAGGTTGTAATTTTAAAATTGTTCCCAGGTATTTCGGATTTAGTTGTAGAAAGTATTTTTAGTATTCCTAACTTAAAAGGAGTAGTTTTAGAAACTTACGGGTCTGGCAATGCACCAAGTTCCGAAAATTTTATTATTACTTTAAAAAACGCGATTGATCAAGGGATTAAAATTGTAAATGTAACACAATGCAAGAGCGGAAGTGTTATGATGGGGCATTATGATACAAGTTTGATGCTTAAAAACATAGGAGTTATTGATGGTAAGGATATTACTACAGAATCTGCAATTGCCAAGTTGATGTATCTTCTGAGTCATGGTCTATCAGCGGAAGATTTTACAATGTTTTTTGAAAATTCTTTGAGAGGTGAATTAACTGATAAATAAAACATTTACTCTAGTAAGGAATGAGATCAGTTTTTAATATGGAAATACATTGTTTTTTTTTTTTAATTTCCAATATTTTTTTGTTACTTGCCAATAATAAATAAAAAAAGAAAAGAAGGCTTATATTTTTATAAAAAAAATCAACTTTTCGGTTGATATTTGAGATTAAAAATTAGAATTCGTTAACTATTAAATTTAATTATAAAAAAGATGAAAAAAGTAGTAAATGTCCTATCCGTTACAGGATTTATGTTTTTTGGAGCTATTCAATCAACTTTCGCTCAAGAGGCAACAACAGAGGAATCAAGAACTTTTCACCAAGAATTAAAACTTCGTTTCATTGAAGGAGACCCACAATTTATGGGGATTGTGTTAGTTGCATTAATTTTAGGTTTGGCAATTGCAATCGAAAGAATTATTTATTTAAACATGGCAACAACGAACACTAAGAAATTAGTTGCAAGTGTTGATGATGCGTTAAGCTCAGGAGGTATTGAAGCAGCAAAGGAAGTTTGTAGAAACACGAAAGGTCCAATAGCTTCTATTTTTTACCAAGGATTAGATAGAGTAGATGAAGGTGTTGAAGCAGCAGAAAAAGCAGTTGTATCTTATGGAGGAGTGCAAATGGGACTTTTAGAGAAAAATATTTCTTGGTTGTCATTATTTATCGCTCTTGCTCCAATGCTTGGGTTTATGGGAACGGTAATTGGTATGATTAAAGCTTTTGATATGATTGCAGTAGCAAATGATATTTCTCCAGGAGTTGTAGCGGTAGGTATTAAAGTTGCATTATTAACGACTGTATTTGGTCTTATCGTAGCTATTATTTTACAAATATTTTACAATTTCATAGTGTCTAAAGTAGATAGTATTGTAAATAATATGGAGGATGCATCTATTCAGTTAATAGATTTATTAGTAAAATAATAGCTACGATAAGACCAAATACAGTCGTTAATAATGAAACTTTAATAC
>JAQXAP010000077.1 GCA_029252865.1 Polaribacter sp. | reverse complement strand
TATCAATCAAAAATCTAATTTTATTTTAAGTGTGAAACAATCTTATTATATACAGTAACATAATACTCATGAAATTTTGGAAGCAATATGTTTTCAATGTTTTTTGTGTTTTTTAGAATTGATAAATCAAATAATTTAATTTCATCAACTTCTTCTTTTTGAATCGTTAATTTTGACAAAGGTATTTTTAATTCCGCAATAAAAACGTGATGATACTCATTATCTTGAATTCCATTTTTGTGTTTAACTTGATGTATTCTTGTACCAATTTTGATAAGTTCCTTTTCACCTATTTGCAATCCTATTTCTTCAAATAATTCCCTTTTTGCTGATGTTAAAATAGTTTCTCCAGCTCCAACATGTCCTGCAACAGAGATATCCCACAGGCCAGGAAATACTTTTTTAGTGATTGCTCTTTTTTGCAATAGGATTTTCTTATCCTTGGTAAATAACCAAATATGAGCAGTGGCATGAAACCAGCCGTTTTTATGTGCTTCAGATTTTAGAGCCGTTTTCCCTGTAGGTTTTCCTTCTGGAGTAATGATGTCTATGAGTTCGTCCATTATGAAAAAAAATATTTATTGTACCAATCAGTCCTTTAATCTGAGTGATTTTTATTCAAATATTTGCGGAAATAAAAAATGTATCGAGAATACAATTATGGTGTTCTTGATACATTTTTGTTAGTTACTTACAGATTATTAAGAATTGACAAGGATGTTAAAAGTTGCTTATTTAAAATAAGAAAAATTTTCTCCATCTTTTATATTTATAAGTGTTTCATAAATCATTTTGATTACATTCTCTACATCATCTCTGTGTACCATTTCTACGGTGGTGTGCATGTATCTTAGTGGAAGAGAAATTAAAGCAGAAGCAACGCCTCCATTACTGTATGCAAAAGCATCAGTATCTGTACCCGTTGCTCTTGAAAGAGCAGAGCGTTGAAAAGGAATCTTTTTCGATTCAGCTGTTTCTGTAATTAAATCACGTAATTTTTGTTGTACAGCAGGTGCATAAGCTACAACTGGACCTTTACCCATTTCTAAATGACCTTCTTTTTTCTTATCGATCATTGGTGTTGTTGTATCATGGGTAACATCCGTGACAATGGCAACATTCGGTTGAATTGTTTGTGTAATCATTTCTGCCCCACGCAAACCAATTTCTTCTTGTACAGAATTTGTAATGTATAATCCAAAAGGTAATTCTTTTTTGTTTTCTTTAAGTAAACGGGCAACTTCAGCAATCATAAAACCACCCATTCTGTTATCTAAAGCTCTACAAACAAATTTATCTCCATTTAAAATATGAAATTCATCTGGATATGTAATTACACAGCCAACATGGACACCTAAGGCTTCTACTTCTTTTTTTGTGGCACAACCGGTATCAATAAAAATATTGTCTGGTTTGGGAGCTTCTTCCTTTGCCTTATTTCTGGTATGAATTGCTGGCCAACCAAAAACACCTTTTACAATTCCGTTTTTAGTATGAATATTTACAATTTTACTAGGTGCAATTTGATGGTCTGAACCTCCATTTCTAATAACGTAAATCAAACCATTATCAGAAATATAATTAACGTACCAAGAAATTTCATCTGCATGGCCTTCTATAACAACTTTGTATTTTGCATCAGGATTTATAACTCCAACAGCAGTTCCATAAGTATCAGTAATAAATGTATCAACATAAGGTTTAAGATAATCCATCCAAATTTTTTGACCTTCCCATTCGTAACCGGTTGGTGCAGCATTATTCAAGTATTTCTCTAAAAACGCAAGTGATTTTTTATTTAGTATTGATTTTTTTGCCATTATATCTTTTTGTAAAAGTTCAATTTTGTTTAGTTGATGTAAAAATAAAACGAATTTTTATGATTTGCATTAAAAAAATAATAAATAAGTATAACAAATGTTCTTACTTTTACACTTATGTCTTAAATAGAAAACATTAAAACCGAACATATGAAGTTAGAAATTAAAAATTTAACAAAGACTTATAAAAACGGCGTAAAAGCTATAGATAACTTAAGTATCGAAATTGGTACGGGTATGTTTGGTTTATTGGGGCCGAATGGAGCAGGGAAATCATCTTTAATGAGAACAATTGCAACCTTACAAAGTCCTGATTCGGGATCAATTACTTTTGGTGATGTTGATGTTTTAGAAGATAAGATGTCTCTAAGGAAAGTACTCGGATATTTGCCTCAGTCTTTTGGAGTATATCCCAAAATGTCTGCAGAAGATTTATTAGATTACTTAGCTACTTTAAAAGGAATTTCTAATAAATCTGAAAGAAAAGCAATTGTAAATGAAGTCCTAGAGATTACCAATTTGTATGACGTAAGACGCAAACATGTTGCTGGTTATTCTGGCGGAATGAAACAACGTTTCGGAATTGCACAATTACTTTTAAACAATCCCAAATTAATTATTGTTGATGAGCCCACTGCAGGTTTAGATCCGGCAGAGCGTCATCGTTTTTTAAATGTTTTACGTGAAGTTGGTACAAATACCACTGTAATATTTTCTACGCATATTGTAGAGGATGTAAAGGAATTGTGTAATGAAATGGCAATCTTAAACGGAGGTAGAATTTTAAAGCATACAACACCACAGGAGGCAACTAAAGAAATTGCCGGTACAATTTGGACTAAAATTATTACTAGAGATGATTTAGAAGAAAATGAAAAAAACTTCAATATTTTATCCTCTAACTACAATCAGGACAATACATTAAATATAAGAGTACATGCTTCAGAAAAACCTGCAGATGATTTTATTGCCACAACACCGCAATTAGATGATGTTTATTTTATAGCCTTAAAACAAGATGAACCTGTTATTGCATAAACAGCAAGATTAAACAATTTAACAGTTCAATATTTACACATTTAAATTATGTTTTTAACTATTTTCAAACAAGAATTAAAATACTGGTTTAATAGACCTGCATTTTACATTTATATAGGTATTTTCTTATTATTAGCGTTCTTTTTATCAACAGCTTCTGCTGGTTTTTTCGATTCTGTAACAGCTACAACGGGTTCATCTAGAATTGTAAATTCGCCCATAGGAGTTTCAGGTTTATTTAATGGTCTAACTATTTTTATATTTTTTTTATTTCCATCTATTGTTGGGGTTTCAATATACAGAGATTTTAAAAGTGAAATGCACACCATTTTATATTCTTATCCTTTTACCAAAGCAAATTATTTATTCGCAAAATTTTTAAGTTCTATAATAGTGGTTTCTGTTATAGTTTTTTCAATTGCATTAGGAATGCTTATTGGTTTTCGATTTCCAGGTACAAATTCAGATATTGTGGGGCCATTTAACGTCTTTACCTATTTACAAGTGTATTTCGTATTTATTTTACCAAATGTTTTATTGTTTGGAGCTATTGTATTCGCTGTAGTTGCTTTTACAAGAAATATTGCAGCAGGTTTTATAACAGTTATTATATTATTGTTTGGTCAGGGGGTTTTGGAGAGTCTTCTTTCCGATCCGGAGCATAGAGCTCTGGCTGCAATTCTAGATCCTTTTGGCGGTGCTGCAACTAATTATTACACAAAGTATTGGACGCCTTCTGAACAAAATGAATTACAAATTCCTTTAAAAGAAATGATTGTATACAATCGTTTATTATGGTTAGTAATTTCAACGTTGATTTTTGGTTTGGTTTTCAAGTTTTTTAAATTTAGTCAAAATGCAATTTCTATTTCTTTAAGAAAATCAAAAGTTGAAAGAGTTACAAAAACTAATTTTAGTGGAATCACAAAAATTGTTTTACCCAAAGTTTCCTATAATTATTCTTTTTTTCAGAATGTAAAAACAACTTGGAAATTATCGAATCTCGATTTTAAATATATTTTTAAAAGTTGGGCATTTATTTCTATAGTTCTAGTTGGCCTTGTTTTAATTGTTGTTACTTTATCTGAAGTTGGAAATCTTTTTGGAACACCAACATTGCCAATTACTTGGAAAGTGTTAAATCTTAGTGGAGTGTTTTTTGCGTCTATCAATATTTGTACATTTTTGTATGCAGGTATGTTAGTAAATAGAGCAAAAATTGCCAGAATAAATCATTTGGTCGATGTAACTCCGATCCCTAACTGGGCCTTGTTATTGTCTAAATTAATTGCTTTGATAAAAATGCAACTGGTTTTATTGGCGGTAATTATGATTTCAGGAATGATTTTTCAAACCTATAAAGGGTATTATGATTTTGAAATTGGTCATTACCTATTTGAACTTTATTTTTTAAATTTCTTAAGTCTTCTTGTTTGGGCCTTGTTGTCAATATTTATTCAGACTTTGCTACGGAATCCTTATTTGGGTTTATTTGTATTGCTTGTAATTTCAATAGGAATGCCATTTTTATCTTTGGCAGGAATAGAACAATCTATTTTTAAGTACAATCAAGGTCCGGGCTTTAGCTATTCTGATATGAATGGTTACGGAATTTTAAAGCCCTATTTAGCATATAAAATCTATTGGATTTTGTTTGGATTGTTTATGTTAATTGTCTCTTTTTTATTTTGGGTTCGTGGAATTCCGAATTCGTTTAGAGAGAGATTTTCAATTGCTAGAGATCGTTTTAAAGGATTTTCGGTCATAGGTTTTGGTGTTTTTTTAATTGCATTTATAGGGCTAGGTTTTTCAATTTATCAACAAACAGGAACTAAGTCAAAAAGAACATCTTCTAAAGAGGCAGAAATACAAAGTGTAAATTGGGAGAAGACGTATAAAAAATACGAAGGGTATGCGCAGCCAAGAATTATTTCTGTAAAAACGGATGTTAATATTTTTCCGGATGAAAGATTATTTGATGCTTCTGCAACTTTTGTAATGGTAAATAAAACAGATATAGCAATTGATACACTGTTTTTAAATCATAACTCTTTAGAGAGTATTTTTGAGTTTAGTAAACCTAATACTTTGGTTTTAGAGGATACAATTCAGCATTTTGATATGTATCATTTTAAAGACAAAATTCTACCAGGAGATACTTTGCGACTTTCTTTATCTGTAAAAAGTAAAAATAATACGACATTTAGAAAAAAATCTCCGGTGAGAGAAAACGGAACATTTATCAATAATTTTTCTATGTTTCCTTCTTTAGGATATTCCTCTCAAGCGGAATTAACAGATAATAAAACACGTAAAAAATACGATTTACCGAAAAATAATTTGCGCCCGAAACCTTCAGATTCTGTAGCTTTAGGTGATACTTATATTTCTAAAGATTCAGATTGGATAGATTTTGAAGCAACAGTTTCTACATCTAAAGATCAAATTGCAATTGCTCCAGGATATTTACAAAAAGAATGGACAGAAAACGATAGAAAGTTTTTCCATTATAAAATGGATAGCAAGATTTTAAATTTCTACGCTTTCAATTCTGCGCGATACGAGGTGAAAAAGGAACTTTGGAATGGAATTAGTTTAGAAATTTATTATCATAAAGGACATGAGTTTAATTTGGATAGAATGATGAATGGTATGAAAGCATCTCTAGATTACAATTCTAAAAACTTTAGCCCTTATCAGCATAAACAATTAAGAATTGTAGAGTTTCCGAGAACAGGAGGAAGCTTTGCACAATCTTTTCCAAACACCATTCCTTTTTCAGAAGGTGTTGGTTTTATTGCTGATGTAGACGATGAGAATGATGACGGAGTAGATTATTCGTTTGCCATAACTGTGCATGAAGTCGCGCATCAATGGTGGGCACATCAAGTTATTGGAGCAGATGTTTTAGGAGCAACAATGTTGTCTGAAAGTTTATCAGAATATGTTTCTTTAAAAGTATTAGAGCATCAACATGGAAAAGATAAAATGCGCATTTTTTTAAAGAAAGCTTTAGACGATTATTTATTGCAAAGAACATTAGAAAGAAAGCGTGAAAACTCATTGATGTATAATGACGGTCAGGGATATATTCATTATCAAAAAGGATCTTTAGTTTTTTATGCTTTGAGTGATTATATTGGTGAAGCGAAATTAAATGGAGCTTTAAAAAAGTATGTTGAAAAAGTGAAATTTCAAGAAGCTCCCTATACAACATCAATAGAAATGGTTAATTATATTCGAGAGGCAACGCCAGACTCTTTAAAATATGTCATTAAAGATATGTTTGAAACGATTACTTTGTATAGAAATAGAGTTTTAAACGCATCCTCTAAAGAGTTAGAAAATGGAAAATATGAGGTGGAAATAGAGTTTGAAGTATCTAAATATAGAAATAATGAAAAAGGAAAACGTTATTATGGTGAGCAACTAGGAGATACTTTAACTTATAAAACCGATAAAATGAAAAAACCAATCTTATCAGTTCCTTTAGCTGATTACATTGATATTGGTGTTTTTAGTGAAGAAGAAGTAGATGGCAAAACCAAAGAAAAGGAAGTTTACTTAAAGAAGTTTAAGATTACAGAAATCAATAATAAAATTAAAATTATAGTTGATAAAAAACCTGTTGAAGTGGGAGTAGATCCGTACAATAAATTAATAGATACGAAGTCTGAAGATAATAGAAGGAAATTGTAGTTTATGACAAAACAGACTCGAGTAACTAAGGGCTATTTCTCTTTAGCTTTTTTTGTATGTTGATAGCTTTTTGTTTATTTCCGATGTTCTAAAATTTTAGATGTAGAATTTGTTCTCTAATAACACAAATAATTATATTTGATAGGTTTCTAAAAAAAAGAAATTCATAATAAAAAGATAGTGATAAAAAATATTTCATACATTCTACTAATTGCTTTCGTTTTTTATTCTTGTAATCAAAAAAAAGAAATAGCACTTGTTTTTTTAGATGAATATATTGTTAAAGATTCATTAGCGATAGAAAACTCTTTTGTAGGTGGACTTTCAGGTATTGATTATGCGAACGATTTTTTTTATTTTGTTGTTGATGATTCTGAGAAGCCAAGATTTTTAAAAGCAGAAATAGATATTAAACAAGATAAAATTAATTCTATAAAGTTTAAAAATGTGGTTTATTTGAATTATACTACAACCTCTTTTTACAATGAAAATATTTTAGATTTAGAATCTATTTTTATCGATAAAGAAACTGAAGAAGTTAATTTTGTTAGTGAAGGTTCTATCCTCAAAGGTAAAATGCCATCAGTATTTACAACCGACTCTTTAGGTAATTTTGTGTGTAGTTATGAGCTACCAAATTATTTTATTCCAAATACAATTTCAAAGTTAAAACATAATGGTGTTTTTGAAGGTTCTTCAAAAGGGGTAAATGAAAAAGGTTTTTGGGTCGCAATGGAATCTCCTTTAATAGTTGATGGAGACGAACCTAGTTTTAAGAAAACATCTTCACCTGTAAGAATTACTTATTTTGATAAAAAATCTAAAAAGGCAATAAAGCAGTTTGCATATCAATTAGAGCATATTACTAAGCCTCCAAACGGAAAAATAAATTTAAATGGTTTAACATGTATTTTAGAATATAAAGCAAATCATTTTTTTATTATTGAAAGAACATATCAAAGTGGTTACGGAAATTATGGAAATGGTATAAAAATATTTGATGCGCATATGGATGAGACAACAACCAATATTTTAGAAGTTGAATCATTGAAAGAAAAAGATTTTACATCGCTTCAAAAAAGATTAATATTTGATTTTGAAGACGTAAGAGATAAATTAACAAAAGGGATAGTCGATAATATTGAAGGAGTTACATTTGGTCCAAAATTATCAAACGGAAATCAATCTTTGATTTTGGTTTCTGATGATAATTTTCAGCTTTATGGAAAACAATTAAATCAGATTATTTTGTTAGAAATAGAAAAGTAAGTTAATGAATTTATCTAAATTAAAAGAATCTAGATTACGAAAGAAGTTTAACAAGATCTTGTTAAAACTTCAAGATAATAGAGTAGTGCCTCAAAAAGAGATTTTAACTGTTGGTATACTCACATCGGAATCAATTATCTCTGAAATAGGTGTGCAGTCAGAAATTGAAACTACTTTAGCTTTAAATAATTCTAAATTATATAGTTTTAAGAAGTTTAACAAACTAGACGAAGTCTCGCTTACATGTTTTTCAGAAAAAGACGTTAATTGGCGAGGTAATTTCACAGAGCCAAATTTTAAAAAATTTTTAGAGCAACCTTTTGATTTGTTAGTAGGTTATTTTAATCACCAACATTTGTATTTAGAAAAAGCTGTTTTAGAATCTAATGCAACTTTTAAAGTTGGTTTTTCTAACGTAAATTCAAAGTTATATGAGCTTGAAATTTCTACGGAATTAGAAAATATTCAGCAATTTTCCTCAGAACTAAAAAAGTATCTTCAAATATTGAAGAAACTAAAAAATTAAACTTTAATAATAAAGTTGTGTATTCTTACTAAGAATAGTTTTTTTTGTGACACAACTCATCTTAAAATTGTAATTTTACAACCATAAAATAATAGAGAATGCAAAAATTTATTGGAACTGGAGTTGCGTTAGTTACACCTTTTAAGGACGATTTAAGTGTAGATTTTGATGCACTAGTTAAATTGGTGAATTATAATATTGAAAACGGAACGGATTATTTAGTTATCAATGGTACAACAGGAGAGAGCGGAACAATTTCTGAAGATGAAAAACAAGAGGTTATAAATGTTATTATAAAAACGAATAACAAGCGTTTACCCTTAATATTGGGAGTTGGCGGTAACAATACCTCTTTAGTTGTAGAAGAGTTAAAAACTAGAAATTTTACTGGTTTAGACGGTATTCTTTCTGTAGCGCCTTATTACAGTAAGCCAACACAAGAAGGGTTTTATCAGCATTTTAAAGCAATTGCACAAGCAACAGAATTGCCAATTATTTTATATAATGTTCCTGGTAGAACATCTAAAAACATGGAGCCTGCAACAACTTTACGTTTAGCAAATAATTTTGATAATATTGTAGCTGTCAAGGAAGCAGGAAACAACAAACAACAGTATTATGCGCTATTAAAGGATAAACCAAAAGATTTTTTAATAATTTCTGGCGATGATGATCTTGCTTTAGGGGTTACTTTAGCCGGTGGTTCTGGAGTGATTTCTGTAATAGGGCAAGCATTTCCAAAACAGTTTTCTACGATGATAAATCATGGTTTATGTGGAAATAATAAAGAAGGATATGAGATTCATTATAAAATGATGGATATTATAAATTATATTTTCGAAGAGAATAATCCGGCAGGAATTAAAACAGTCTTACAAGAATTAGAGATTTGTAAAGAAAATGTTCGATTACCTTTAGTAAAGTCTAGTCCACAACTTAAAATTAAAATAGCTAAATTTGTTAAAGGCACAAAGTAAGAATCTGTACTAAATCTCCTTTAATGGGCAACAATAAAACTGTTTTTAAGTTTTTAATTTTGTCGTTAAACAATCTATTATTTTTAAAAAATTAAAAGAATACTATTAACATACTTTTAGTATCAGATTATCAAATTTTTTACGTTTTTTGTAAACAAATTAAGCACACAATTTTCTGTGTGAAAAAACGTTTTATTAATCCATATTTAATCACTAATTTTGCACGATGCAAAAAATTAAAAATTTAGCGTATTTATTATCGTTTTCACTTTTACTGTTTTCATGCGGAGAATATCAAAAAGTATTGAACAAAGGAACATCTGAGGACCAATATAAAATGGCCGTTAAAATGTACGAAGGTAAGGATTACGGAAAAGCCTTGCGTTTATTTGAGAAAATTACACCGAGTTATAGAGATAAGCCACAAATGGAGCGTATCCAATTTATGGTAGCTCAATCAAATTTTAACGAGAAAAATTATAGCATTTCTGGATATTATTTTGACCGATTTGCAAAGAATTATCCAAAAAGTTCTAAAAAAGAAGAAGCATCCTTTTTGGCTGCTTATAGCTACAAATTAGCTTCACCTGTTTTTAGTTTAGATCCAACTGACACAAACAAGGCCCTAGAATCTTTTCAGAGTTTTATAAATGAATATCCAGATTCAGATAAAATTAAAGAAGCAAATCAGCATTATAAGGAGTTAAGATACAAACTTCAGAAAAAATATTTCGAAATTGCAAAGACTTATTACAGAACGGCTGGTTATGATTTAAGAAATTATAAAGCAGCAATTCAAGCTTTCGATAATTTACTATCAGACTATTTAGGTTCTGAATTTAAAGAAGAAGCATTGTATTATCGATTAAAGGCAGCGCACGATTTTGTTTTAAAAAGTACATTTAGAAGAAAACCAGAGCGTGTAAAAGATGCAATTTCAGCTTATGAAAAGCTAAAAAGAAATTATCCTGAATCCATTTTTATGGATGATGCTGAGAAAATGTTAGTTACTCTAAATGCCGAAAATATAGCGGCAGAAGATTTGCTAGCTAAACAGAAAGAATTTCAAAATTCACAAAAGAAATAATAACTAATTATGGATTATAAAGACACAAAAGCTCCTCTAAGTACTATTACTTATGATAAGAATGAATTAGAAGCTCCTACACAAAATATTTACGAGGCTATTTCAATTATTGCTAAGAGAGCAGATCAAATTAACGGAGACCTAAAGAAAGAGTTGGTTGATAAGTTAGAAGAGTTTGCTACTTATAATGATAGTTTAGAAGAAGTTTTTGAGAATAAAGAGCAAATTGAGGTTTCTAAATTTTATGAAAAATTACCAAAACCAACTGCAATGGCTGTTGAAGAATGGTTGAACGATAAAGTATATTTTAGAACACCAGAAACGGAATAATGTCTATTTTAAGTGGTAAAAAAGTTCTATTAGGAATTACTGCTGGAATTGCTGCATACAAAACGGCTAGTTTAGTTCGTTTATTTATAAAATTAGACGCAGAGGTCAAAGTTGTTATGACTCCTGCGTCTAAAGATTTTATAACACCTCTCACATTATCCACACTTTCAAAGAATGCAGTTCATTCAACTTTTTATGATGAAGATGAAGAAAATGAATTATGGAATAACCATGTAGAATTAGGTCTTTGGGCAGATTACATACTTGTTGCACCTGCAACAGCGAATACAATGTCTAAAATGGTAAATGGAATTTGCGATAACTTGTTATTGGCTGTCTATTTATCAGCAAAATGCCCTATATATTTTGCTCCAGCAATGGATTTAGATATGTATAAGCATCCTTCAACAAGAAAAAGTTTAGATAAATTAAAATCTTTTGGAAATACTGTCATTCCTGCAACTAGTGGTGAATTAGCAAGTGGTTTGGTTGGTGAGGGACGAATGGCAGAGCCGCATGATATTGTAACATTTATTGAAAACGATATTTTATCAAAACTGCCTTTAAAAGGAAAAAAAGTTTTACTTACTGCTGGTCCAACTTATGAGGCAATAGATCCTGTTCGTTTTGTAGGAAATCACTCCTCTGGTAAAATGGGTTTTGCAATTGCAGAGGCAGCTGCCAATTTAGGAGCAGAAGTATATTTGATTTCCGGCCCAAGTTATCAGCAAATCAAACATTCTTTAGTACATCGGATAGATGTCGTTTCGGCAGATGAAATGTACAAAGTAACACACGAATATTTTAAAGAGGTAGATATTGCAATACTTTCTGCAGCAGTGTCAGATTATAAACCCAAAAATGTTGCAATCCAGAAAATAAAAAAGAAAGGTTCTGCGTTAGATATTGAGTTAACGCAAACCAAAGATATTTTGGCTTCTTTAGGCAAAATTAAAGAGCGTCAGTTTTTGGTAGGTTTTGCATTGGAGACAAATAACGAACTTGAAAACGCAAAAGATAAATTAAAACGCAAGAATTTAGATGCAATTATTTTAAACTCATTAAAAGATAAAGGAGCTGGTTTTGCAATAGAAACAAATAAAATCACTATTATTGATAAGGATTTACATGAAAAACCTTTTGAGTTGAAATCTAAAATAGAAGTCGCTAAAGATATTATGAATGAAATTGTAATGAAGATATCTTAATATTTTTGCCACTTCGATTACATTAGGGGCACTCATAGGTTAGAGCTCGAATGCGCTAGATCAAATAATAAAAACAAAAGGAATGCAAAAAATTGTAATTATTTTTCTGTTGATGTTTTCAATTTCTTTGATGAAAGCGCAAGAATTGAATTGCTTGGTTACGGTTAACTATAATCAAGTACAAGGTTCAAATACCCAAGTTTTTAAAACTCTAGAGAGATCTTTGTCTGAGTTTGTTAATCAAAAAAAATGGACAAATAAAGAGGTAAAGCCTGAAGAAAGAATAGATTGTGCATTTACAATCATTATTTCGTCTAGAGATGCTAATAATTTTGAGGCAACCCTGCAAGTGCAATCTACAAGACCTGTTTATAGTTCTGCTTATGCATCACCAATTTTGAATTTAAAGGATAATGATTTTAATTTTAAGTACAATGAGTTTGATCCATTAATCTATAACAAGAACTCATATGACAGCAATTTAATTTCGATGATTGTTTTTTATGTCAATATTATTATAGGTACAGATGCAGATACTTTTAAAAAGAATGGAGGAGAAGTTTACTTAAAAGAAGCTCAGAACGTAATGTTGCAAGCTCAACAAAGTGGAATAGCTTCGTGGCAAAATGTAGTGGGAAAGCAAAATCGTTTTTTATTGATTGATAATTTTTTATCACCAAAATTAGCATCATACAGAACTACTATTTATAATTATCATAGAAATGGAATGGATAAATTTGCAACAGACAAAAATGCTGCAAAACAAACTATTGAAGATGCCATAATCTCTTTAGAAAGTATTTATAATAAAACTGTTGGAAATTATTTAATTAGAACTTTTTTTGATGCTAAAGCAGATGAAATTGTAAATATGTATTCTGATGAGCCATCCACAAGAAAACAGAATAAATTAAAACAAATTGTTAGAAAATTATCTCCTAATAATAATTCTAGGTGGAAAAATATAAAGTAAAACATTAATTCCTCTTTCTGCTTTATTTTTGAAGCAATTTTCACTAATTTTATCTTCTAAAAGTCAGAGAATTTGTTAACACAACTTTCTATTAATAATTACGCTTTAATCAATAAACTCTCTATTGATTTTTCTTCAGGATTATCCATTATTACAGGTGAAACTGGCGCAGGAAAATCGATACTTTTGGGAGCTTTAGGTTTAGTTTTAGGTAACAGAGCAGATTTGTCTTCATTAAAAGATACATCTCAAAAATGCATTGTTGAAGCAAAAGTGGCTATTTCAAATTATAAATTAGAAGATTTTTTTAATGAAGTCGATTTAGATTATGAAGCTGAAACCATTATTAGAAGAGAAATTTTACCTTCAGGTAAATCTAGAGCGTTTGTAAATGATACGCCAGTTACATTATCGGTTTTAAATCAACTTAGAATTAAATTGATTGATGTTCATTCTCAGCATCAAACAATGCAATTGTCTGATAATAGCTTTCAATTCTCCATCTTGGATGCGTTGGCAAAAAATCAGACAAGAATAGCTTCTTATAAAAGAGGTTTTTTTCAGTTGAACAAATTAAAAAGAGAACTTGGGCAATTAGAGGCTGCACAATTAGAAGCAAATCAAGAATACGATTATAACTTACACTTATTTAAAGAGTTAGAAGAGGCTAAAATCAAAGTTGATGAGCAAACCATTTTAGAGGAAAGGTTAGACAAATTAAATAATATAGAAGATATTAGAAATAATTTATCTGAGGCTTTAGAACTTTCTATTAACGAAGAAATCGGAATTCAGAATTTATTAAACACTTTAGAAAATAGACTGACTAAAATTTCATCGTTTTCTGCAGAGTATCAAGAAATTTCTGCACGTGTTACCTCAATAAAAATAGAGATTGATGATATTGTTACTGAGTTAGAAAATGCGAATGAAAGCGTGGAATTTAACCCTAATGAAGTAGAAGAAATTAACGATAGGCTTCAATTGCTGTATAATTTACAAAAGAAGCATGCTGTAAATTCGAATAAAGAATTAATTACAGTATTTGAGGAATTATCAGAAAAAGTGGCTGTTGTAGAATCCGCAGAAGAAGTTATTAATAAAAAACAAGAAGAAATAGATGTTGTTTCAGAAAAGTTAGATAAAGTTGCTGGTTTAATTACGAAAGCAAGAACATCCTCAATACCTGAGTTAATAAAAGAATTACACGTTTTATTAACCGATTTAGGAATGGAAAACGCACGTTTTTCGATAAAGATAATACCAACAATTAATTATTTTTCAAACGGAAAGGATGAATTAGAATTGTTGTTTACTGCAAATAAAGGAGGGAATTTCGGAGAATTGAAAAAAGTGGCATCAGGAGGAGAATTATCAAGAATTATGCTTTCTGTTAAAAAAGTATTGTCAGAAAACACGCAATTACCAACTATTATTTTCGATGAAATAGATACAGGTGTTTCTGGTGAAGTTTCAAATAAGATAGCGGCTATTATGCAGAAAATGAGTAATAATATGCAAGTAATTGCAATTACGCATTTACCTCAAATTGCGGCAAAAGGTAGCAGTCACTTTAAAGTATATAAAAAAGAAATAAACGGAGAGACCACCACTAACTTAAAACAATTAACTACAGATGAAAGAATTGTAGAAATTGCAGAAATGTTAAGTGGTAAAGATATTTCCGACTCTGCACTTACGCACGCAAAAGAACTTTTGAATTAGCTAAACAAATAAGGGCTTAAGTTTATTGCCTAACAACTAAACACGAACAACGTTACGTTATGTACAACTTACTAAAAGGAAAAAAAGGAATCATTTTTGGTGCTTTAAATGAACATTCAATTGCTTGGAAAACTGCGGAAAGAGCAAAAGAAGAAGGTGCCGAATTTGTATTAACAAATGCGCCAGCCTCAATTAGAATGGGGCAATTAGATGTTTTAGCAAAAAAAACGGAATCACAAATTATTCCTGCTGATGCAACTTCAATTGAAGATTTAGAAAACCTTGTAGAAAAATCTATAGAGATTTTGGGAGGTAAAATAGATTTTGTTTTGCACTCAATCGGTATGTCAGTAAACGTTAGAAAAGGAAAACCATATACAGACCCAAATTACGATTTCACAACAAGAGGTTGGGATGTTTCTGCGGTTTCTTTTCATAAAACCATGAACGTCTTATATAAGAAAAAAGCTATGAGTAATTGGGGTTCTATCGTTGCATTAACCTATATGGCCGCGCAAAGAGTTTTTCCAGATTATAATGATATGGCAGACAATAAAGCATATTTAGAGTCTGTTGCTCGTAGTTTTGGATACTATTTTGGTAGAGATTTTAAAGTACGTGTAAATACTATTTCTCAATCACCAACTCCTACAACTGCAGGTAATGGTGTTAAAGGGTTCGATGGATTTATCAATTTTTCGGAAAAGATGAGTCCTCTCGGTAATGCATCAGCATTAGAGTGTGCAGAATATACGATTTCTATGTTTTCAGATTTAACTAGGAAAGTAACCTTACAGAACTTATTTCACGATGGTGGATTCTCAAATATGGGAGTTAGTGATGCCGTTATGGAAAATTTTGAATAATTATTTTTAGAAGCAATTTCCAGCTTTACGTCATATTTTTTTTTGAGAAAAACAAAAAAAGGATACCACTTCAATCCGGGCTAGACTTGTTTGTTAGATTTTAGAAAATTTAAAATGTGATTATATTATGTAAAGTTGAAAGTTTTTAGAAATAAGAACTTTCAACTTTTTTTATTTTTCTACATTTACATTGCAAAAAGTTTGAATAGTCATTCAGCTTTGAAAATTTAAAACTTTGAAACTACTGTTCAGTATTATAATTCCTGTTTACAATCGTCCAAATGAAATTGACGAACTATTAGAAAGTCTAATAAAGCAAGATTTTTTTGACGATTTTGAGGTTTTAATTGTAGAAGACGGCTCAGAAAATTCTTCAAAAAAAATTGTTGAGAAGTATAATAATCAATTGAATTTAAACTATTATTTTAAAGAAAATAGTGGAGCAGGAGCAAGTCGTAATTTTGGAATGCAAAAAGCATCTGGTAATTATTTTATCATTTTAGATTCAGATGTAATTGCGCCAGCCCAATATGTAACGGAAGTGAAAAAAGGTTTAGAAAGCAATTTTACAGATGCTTTTGGTGGCCCAGATGCGGCACATTTCAGTTTTAACGGATTACAAAAAGCAATTAATTACGCTATGACTTCTTTATTAACAACAGGAGGAATTCGTGGTAAAAAGATAGCTGTAGGGAAATTTCAACCAAGAAGTTTCAATTTCGGTCTGTCAAAGAAAGCATTTGAAAAAACTCAGGGTTTTTCAAAAATGAAAACTGGTGAAGATATCGATTTAACGTTTCGTCTTTGGGAAAATAATTTTGAAACGCAACTCATAGAAAAAGCATTTGTATATCATAAACGTAGAAGCTCTTTAAAACAATTTTTTAAACAAACTTATGGTTTCGGGAGAGTAAGACCAATTTTAAATAAAAAACACCCTAAAACAGCAAAACTAACATATTGGTTTCCTTCTTTATTTATTATAGGAATTAATGTTAGTATAATTCTAGCAATTTTGGGTTACAACCAAATCTTGTTTTTGTACGGATTTTATTTTTTACTAATCTTCTTAGATTCCTTGTTTAAGAATAAGAATTTATATGTCGCTTTTTTAAGTGTTTTGACTTCTTTAACTCAGTTTTTAGGTTATGGATTAGGGTTTTTAAAATCGATTTTTATCCGTAAAAAATAGAAACTTATTTAAAATATTCTTTCGATTTTTCCCAATAAACGTCCATTTCAGTCAAGGACATTTCAGAAAGTTCTTTCCCTACTTTTTTAGCTTCTTTTTCTAAAAATTGAAAACGATTAATAAATTTCTTATTTGTTTTTTCTAGAGCATTTTCGGGATTTACATTAATAAAGCGAGCGTAATTAATCATTGAAAATAATACATCTCCAAATTCTTTTTCAGTATTTTCTTTATTTCCTGCTTTAATTTCTTCGTTCAGTTCCGTAAGTTCCTCTTGTACTTTTTCCCAAACTTGTTCAGGTTTTTCCCAATCGAAACCAACACCTGCAACTTTTTCTTGAATTCTACTTGCTTTTACAACGGCAGGTAAACTTTTCGGTACACCTTCTAAAACAGAAGTTTTACCCTCTTTTAATTTTAGTTGTTCCCAATTACGTTTTACTTCTTCCTCTGTTTTTGCAACTACATCACCATAAATATGAGGATGTCTATCTATTAATTTGTTGCAAATAGAATTTGCAACATCAGCAATATCAAAAGCTTTTTTTTCGCTTCCAATTTTTGCATAAAAAACGATGTGCAAAAGCACATCGCCTAATTCTTTTTTTATTTCTGGTAAATCATTTTCGAGAATGGCATCAGCAAGTTCATACGTTTCTTCAAT
>JAQXAP010000068.1 GCA_029252865.1 Polaribacter sp. | reverse complement strand
GCGCCGATGGTACTGCATTTATGTGGGAGAGTAGGTCGCCGCCTTTCTTTAATCTTGAATTATCAAGAACTTAAAACCTCATTCTATATAGAATGAGGTTTTTTTATACAAGAAAGTTGGAGTGTAAATGCTTTTTTAGTGAGCATAAAGACCTGTTCTATAATCAAACAGTAAAGTACCTGCTTTTTTTAAAGGTGTATTAATAGTGGAATTGTCTCTTTAGAGAAATAGAAGTTGAAAGTTTAAATCGGTGAATAGCCATATTTTTTATTTTTTCTATGATTTTCTACCAATTAATTATAACCCATTGATTATAAAAAATATAAAGCCCATCATTAGGTATTTGATGAGCTTTATATTTTATTATTGATATGTTAAAAAGACATTACATCGGAACTAAATCTCCAGCAATATCTTTTGAAGGCAGTTCTGATTTTCCCATTAAATAGAGGTCCACCTGCCTTGCAGCTTCTCTTCCTTCAGAAATAGCCCAAACAATTAAAGATTGTCCTCTGCGCATATCTCCAGCTGTAAAGATGTTTGGAACATTTGTTTGGTATTTTCCATATTCTGCTTTGTAATTAGAACGGGAATCTGTCTCTAAACCTAGTTGATTTGCTAGCGTATTTTCTGGGCCTGTAAAACCTAGAGCTAATAGAGCTAAATCACAAGGCCATGTTTTTTCTGTTCCTGCAATCTCAATTAATTGAGGTCTTTGTCCGGGGACCATTCTCCATTCAACATTCACGGTTTTTAAAGCAATTAGCTTTTCATTTTTGTCTTTTACAAACTCTTTTGTATTGATTAACCAGTTACGTTCTACGCCTTCTTTGTGAGAAGAAGATGTTTTTAATTGTAAAGGCCAGAATGGCCAGGGAGTGGTTGGCGATCTATGTCCGGGTGGTTTTGGCATAATTTCGAAATTGACCACAGATTTTGCTCCGTGTCTATTTGAAGTACCAATACAATCTGAGCCTGTATCTCCACCACCGATCACAATTACATCTTTATCTGTAGCTAATACTTGGTCTTTTACTTCTTTACCAAATACTACTTTTGTTTGTTGTGTTAAGAAATCCATCGCTTGTACAACACCATCAGCATCAACACCAGGTGTTGGTAAACTACGCCTCTCTGTTGAGCCACCACACAAAACAATACTATCAAAAGCTTTTAAGTCTTTGACATCATAATTCACACCAACGTTTACGTTTGTTTTAAAGATAATACCTTCTGCTTCTAGGATAGCAATTCTTCTATCAATGATTCCCTTTTCCATTTTGAAATTAGGGATCCCATAACGCAGTAAACCACCTATTTCATCATCTCTTTCAAAAACTGTTACGCTATGACCAGCCCTATTTAATTGCTGGGCTGTAGCCAATCCTGCAGGACCAGAGCCAACAACTGCAATTGTTTTACCGGTTCTGCTCTTCGGGGGCTGGGGTTTTATCCAACCTTCTTGGAATGCACGTTCTACAATGTTTTTTTCTATGTTCTCAATAGAAATAGGATCTTCAATAATACCTAATACGCATGATTGTTCACATGGAGCAGGACATAATCTACCTGTAAATTCCGGAAAATTATTTGTTGAATGTAATATCCATGAAGCTTTTTTCCATTCACCTTGATGTACCATGTGGTTAAAGTCTGGGATTAGATTTCCTAATGGACAACTACTGTGACAGAATGGAATACCACAATCCATACAACGTGAACCCTGTTTTGTAATTTCTTTTTCAGAAAGAGGAATTGTAAATTCTTTATAATCTTTTAAACGATCTTTTACAGAAGTGTATTTTTCATCTTGTCTTTCAAATTCTTTAAATCCTGTTACTTTTCCCATGACATTATGCTTTAATTAATTCTTCAAACATTGGTTCTTCTGTTTCTAAACGTATCAATGCTTTTTTATATTCAGTTGGCATTACTTTTACAAAGTTGTTCAAACTTCTATCCCAATTTGCTAAAAGTTCAGCACCTCGTTTACTATCAGTGTATAAAACGTGTTTTTCTATTGTTGCTTTTAATTCAGCAGCAACTTCTTCAGAAATTTCCTCAAACTCAATAGTTTCTGTATTACAAAGACCATTTACAAATTTATTTTCTGGATCATATACATAGGCAATACCTCCACTCATACCTGCAGCAAAATTTCTACCTGTAGTTCCAAGTACAATTACTTTACCTCCAGTCATATATTCACAACAGTGATCTCCTACACCCTCTACAACCGCAGTCGCACCAGAATTACGAACAGCAAAACGTTCACCTGCAATTCCATTAATATATGCTTGTCCATCTACGGCTCCAAATAAACATACATTACCAACAATTATATTTTTTTCTGCTGAAAAGTCTGCGTTGGAAGGTTTCTTTATAATTAATTTTGCTCCAGATAAACCTTTACCTAAATAATCATTTGTATTACCATCTAAATTAAATGTTAAACCATGTGCTCCAAAGGCGCCAAAACTCTGTCCTGCGGAACCGGTAAAGTTTATACTTAAAGTGTCTTCAGGTAAACCTAAATGTCCGTATTTTTTTGAGATTTCATGACTTACGATAGCTCCAACAGTACGATTTGTATTTTTTATTGGATAGGATAGTGTCATTTTTTCTTTTCGATATAAAGCCCTGTGCGAGTCCTTTAAAATAGAGAAATCTAAAACACTTTCTAAATTATGATCTTGACATTCGGTGTTTTTCAATGTCATACTGTTATAAGCATTCGGCATGTGTAAAATACTAGATAAATCTAAACCTTTTGCCTTATAGTGTTTAATGGCTTTATTGGAATTAATTTTATGGGTCTGCCCAACCATTTCATCCAATGTTTTGAAACCAAGTTGTGCCATAATAGCTCTTAATTCTTCTGCTATGTAGTAAAAGAAATTAATTACGTGTTCAGGTGTTCCTTTAAAGTTTTTACGTAACTCTTTATCTTGGGTTGCAATACCAACTGGGCATGTATTTAAATGACATTTACGCATCATAATACAGCCAGAGGCAACTAAAGGAGCGGTAGCAAAACCGAATTCTTCAGCTCCTAGTAATGCAGCAATTGCGACATCTCTACCTGTTTTTAATTGACCATCACATTCTACAACAATTCTACTTCGTAAATTATTCAATACTAAAGTTTGTTGAGCTTCGGCCAAACCAAGTTCCCATGGTAAACCTGCATGTTTTAGTGACGTTAAAGGAGAGGCTCCAGTACCACCATCGTAACCTGATATTAATACAACATCTGCTTTAGCTTTAGCAACACCTGCAGCAATTGTACCTACACCAACTTCTGAAACTAATTTTACATTAACTCTTGCCTCACGGTTTGCATTTTTTAAATCATAAATTAATTGTGCTAAATCTTCAATTGAATAAATATCGTGATGCGGAGGCGGAGAAATTAAGCCTACGAATGGCGTAGAGTTTCTTGCATCAGCGATCCAAGGTAAAACCTTATAACCAGGTAATTGACCACCTTCACCAGGTTTTGCTCCCTGAGCCATTTTTATTTGAATTTCTTTTGCGCTTGATAAATAATGAGAAGTTACCCCAAATCTACCCGATGCTACTTGTTTAATTGCGGAATTTCTACTATCACCATTCATGTCTTTTTGAAAGCGGGTTCTATCTTCACCTCCTTCACCAGAATTAGATTTTCCTCCAATTCTATTCATCGCAATGGCTAAATTTTCGTGTGCTTCCCTAGATATAGACCCGTAAGACATTGCACCAGTTTTAAAACGCTTTACAATATCTGTCCAAGGTTCTACTTCTTCTAAAGGAATTGGGTCTAAGTTATCGAACTCAAACAAACCACGAATGGTCATTAAGCTCTCTGACTGTTCATTTATTGATTTCGCATATATATCATAACTTGCTTGATCACTTAATCTTACAGCTTGTTGTAATTTAGATACAGATGTTGGGTTAAATAAATGGCGTTCTCCATTTCTTCTCCATCTGTAATCTCCACCAACGTTTAAACCTAAATTTTTATCGATTTTATTATCAGGATAAGCTTGTTTATAACGTTGATCAATTTCTTTTTCGATTTCATAAAGTCCAATACCTTCAATTCTTGAAGCAGTATATGGAAAGTATTTTTCTACAAATTGAGAGTTAAACCCAACAATTTCAAAAATTTGAGAACCTCGATAAGAATGTAGTGTAGAAATTCCTATTTTATTCATTACTTTAAGGATTCCTTTACCAATAGCTTTATTAAAATTATCAACAGCTTCTTGCTCATCAATACCAGTAATGAAACCATCTTTCACTTGTGTTCTTATGATTTCATTGACCATATATGGATTTATACCACTGGCTCCATACCCAAATAAAGTGGCAAAATGATGTGGTTCACGAGGTTCTGCAGATTCAATAATAATATCGAAATAAGAGCGCTTACGTAAACGATTTAATTGATGATTTACAAAAGAACACGCAAGTAATGCCGGAATAGGAGCAAACTCTTGGTTTACGCCTCTATCCGAAAGAATTATAATATTTGTTTTTCTTTCTAACGCTTTTTCAATCTGAACAATAATGCCATCTAAAGCATCTTCAAGGCCATTCAAACCTTTTGCTTTTGGATACAGAATTTCGATTGTCTCTGTTTTGAAACTTTCAATATCTATATTTCTAATTTTTTCCAAATCAGTATTAGAAATGACAGGATTTTGAATTCTTAGCTTTCTACATTGTCTATTTGTAATGCTAAAAATATTTCTATCTTTTCCTAAGTTTAAACTAATGTCCGTCACAATTTCTTCACGAATACCATCTAAAGGAGGATTTGTTACTTGTGCAAATAGTTGTTTAAAGTAATTAGAAATTAATTGTGGTCTATCTGATAATACAGCTAAAGGAGTATCAATTCCCATTGACCCTAAGGCTTCCTTACCCACTTGTGCCATCGGTGTAATCACTTCTTGAATATCTTCAAAAGTATAATTAAATAATCGTTGGCGTGTTTTTACATCAATTGATTCTATTGGGCAAGTTTTACTTGTAGAAGGAACATCTTTTAAATGTAAACGTGTCTTATCTAACCATTCTTGATACGGTCTTTCTGAAACAATTTTACTTTTTATTTCTTCATCCTCAATGATTCTTCCTTTATTCATGTCTACCAAGAACATTTTTCCTGGTTCTAATCTACCGTGTTCTTTTACATCTTCTGGAGCAACATCTACGACACCAATTTCTGAAGACATGATTAGACTACCACTTTTGGTAACGGTATATCTTGAAGGTCTTAAACCATTTCTATCTAATAAAGCCCCAATATAGTCTCCATCTGTGAAAGGCACAGAAGCAGGTCCATCCCAAGGTTCCATAATGCAGCCATTGTACTCATAAAAAGCTTTACGCTCTTTAGACATGGTTTTGTGTTTTTCCCAAGCTTCAGGAATCATCATCATCATAATTTCTGGCAATGAACGGCCTGTGTGAGTTAATAATTCCACAACCATGTCCATCGAGGCAGAATCTGATTTTCCAGGTAAAATAATTGGAAATAATTTATCTATTTGCGGTCCAAAAACATCACTTTTCATGATTTCTTCCCGAACACGCATTCTACTCACGTTACCACGCAACGTATTAATTTCTCCATTTTGACACATATGTCTAAATGGTTGTGCTAACTCCCAAGTAGGCATTGTATTTGTAGAAAAACGTTGGTGAACTAATGCCAAACGTGTTACTAGATCTACTTCTTGTAAATCTTTATAATAAGGTCCAATATCTTCCGGCATTATAATACCTTTATATATGATAGTGGTTATTGATAAACTTGGAATGTAAAAGTAATTACTTTCAGAAATTTTAGAGTTTCTAATTGTATGTTCTGTTATTTTACGCGCAGCGTACAATTTCGCTTTAAAAGTAGCTTCATCAATGTCATCTGATTTACCGACAAATAATTGCTCAATATTTGGTTCTGACGCTAAAGCGATTTCTCCTAATTGACTTGAGTCTACTGGGACCTCTCTCCATCCTAAAATGACAAGTCCTTGTGCAATTATTTCGTTTTCAAAGGTTGTTTTGCAATAATTGTATTGATTGTTATTTTTTGGAAGAAACGCCATTCCAACTGCATATTCTCTTTGATTTGGTATTGGGAAATCGCAAACACGTTTAAAGTACGTATGAGGAATATCTATTAATAAACCAGCACCATCACCTGTCTTTCCATCGGAACTAACACCACCTCTGTGCTCTAGTTTTACTAGTATCTCTAGGGCATCATGTATAATTTGATTCGTTCTTTCTCCATTCAAATTACAGATGAAACCAGCACCGCAATTTTCGTGTTCAAATTCTGGTAAATATAAGCCTTGTTTCTCCATATTCTATTCAATTATATTGGCTAAATTAATTTTTTTTCTAGGAAAACTTCAACGTTTTAAGGTTTTTAGTATAATTTTTATGATGAAATTAAAAAAGTGTAACAAATAATTCAATTATAATAATAAAATCTTTTTTTACTGAGAAAATGATAATAAACACAAAAACCTGCAAATTTTTTCAATTTGCAGGTATAATATAGTGTTTTTAAGACGATTAGTGTTCGTTTAAACGAAAGTCTGAATAAGCATTCATACCATGTTCATGGCTGTCTAAACCTTCTAGTTCTTCTTTTTCACTTACTCTAATACCAACCGTTTTCTTAAGTGTAAAGATTATTAAGAAAGAGGTAGCTAAACAAAAAACAGCGTAACAAGCAACGCCTGTTAATTGTATTAGAAATGTGTGTTCAGGATTTGTAGAAAAGATTCCCACAGCTAGTGTACCCCATATACCACAAATTAAGTGTACTGCAATTGCACCAACTGGATCGTCTAATTTAATAGCGTCTACAAGGGCAACAGCAAATACAATAATTGCTCCTGCGATAGCACCAATAATGATAGCACTTTCCGGAGTCATAACATCTGCTCCAGCAGTAATACCCACTAAACCACCTAAAATACCATTTAAAAACATTGTTAAGTCTAAATTTTTGTATTTAAGAAAAGATACTAAAGCGGCAACAACACCACCAGCAGCAGCAGCTAAACAAGTAGTAACTAATGTTAATGAAGTTAATTCAGGGTCTGCAGATAAAACAGA
>JAQXAP010000017.1 GCA_029252865.1 Polaribacter sp. | reverse complement strand
TATCCAACAACCTTTAATGACAAATATAAAGGACGAAAATTAACCGCTGGAAATACAGAAATGACGATGGATTATTTCTCTAGAAAGGACATGAAAATGACACCTCCAGAATCTCTATCAAAAAGTGATCGAAGGAAATGGAGTCAATTTGGATTTAAACCCAACGAAATCGTAACTCCTGATAAAAATTTAAGTCCACAAGAGATCCGTGAATGGAAATATCAAAAATATATTAAAGATTATTTAGCAACCATTAAATCTGTAGATGATAATATAGGTCGAGTATTAGCCTATTTAAAGGACAACGGATTAGAGGAGAATACGATTGTAATTTATGCTTCAGATCAAGGATTCTTTTTGGGTGAACATGGTTTTTTTGACAAGCGTTTCATGTATGAAGAGTCTTTGAAAATGCCTTTTATTATTCGGTATCCGGGAAAAATAAAACCAGGAACAGTTGTAGATGATATCGTTTCAAATATTGATTTTGCGCCAACCTTATTAGACATGGCAGGAATTGCAACTCCTGAGGAAGTACAAGGAAAAAGTTTTTTTAACAATCTTAAAGGAGAAAATTCTGAAGATTGGCGACAATCAATGTATTACCATTATTACGAATATCCCTACTACCATCGTGTTCAACCTCATTACGGAATAAGAAATCAACGCTATAAATTAATCCATTTTTATTATAATATTGATGTTTGGGAATTTTATGATCTTCAAAATGATCCATCCGAAATAAATAATCTAATAAATTCTGAAGCGCATGCTGAAATCATTGATAGTCTGAAAACTGAATTATATCGTTTGAAGAATGAGTATGGTAATACTATGTCCTTGAGTGATTTAAGAAATATTTCCGATTCTGATTTTGGAGGTTTAGAATCTAATAAAAAATAGATTCTATGTTAAACACAAAAGAACAAAAAAAATTATTTAATAAAATAATGAAGCAGATCGACAAGAATAAGAAAAAAAGTATTCATAATAATGAAATGGCGTATACCAATTCACATAAAACAAATAATCAATTAAAATCTTGATGTTTCTTTAAAGCACAATTGAGTGCAGCAGTAATTAAAAATAATGATTAATACCAAAGATCTGAAATATATATTGTTTTTTTTATGTACCAATCTTTTATTAGCTCAAGATTATTATTGGACAGGTGATGGGCGGGATCAAGATTTTTTTAATGAAGAAAATTGGATAAATCCTAGTACTAATCAATCACCAGAAAATGGCAGTATAGAACCTTCACAGCCTATAAATTTCGATCTCTTACTCTCATGTGAAGCCAGCACAATTTCTTCAGAAGAAACTGATATAATTTCTCAAACTCCCGTTTTATTTAGTGAAGTATCTAATAATGATAATTGGTCTCATTTTTACAGCGCTGCAGCAATCAATGACGGAAATAATGGTTCTCAGCAAACCTTTGTTATTAATGTTACAGATTTACCAACTGCAGGTGCAAACTTCCGTGTTTTAAAAACTGTTGCAAATGCACAATGGGCTATTGGTAATCCACAATCATTAAATATAGGTATTAACACAATTACTGTAAATGAAGTTAGTTTTGACAGAGCGGTTAATATTCAATTTAGTAGTGGTAACGTAGCTTTTGATGCACTATTTCTAAATGGAAGTTCTATATATTCAGCCCCAAGTGATCCAATAGTTTTTGAGCCTTCTAAAACATTATATGTAACTAATGGAGTTCTTAATATCTCTAGTTTTTCAGGAGGAAATTTAATATTGAATGAAAACTCGTATGTGCACATAAATAACTCAGATCCCTTATTAAATAATGCTAAAGTTTACTTTAATTCACCTCTGAGCTGGTTGCGTTTGGATAATGTAAATCCAAACCAAGTTAATGATAATTATGTATCACAGATGTTTGTTTATGACACCAATGCAGAATACCCGAAAACTATTCGTTTAGATAATTACTATGACAGTGGAACTATTATTAGGGCTGAATGTCTCGATACCGAACCTTTGACCATATACTCGAATGAGGACAATTCAGGCACCGAAGCACAAATTAAAGTTAATCAAGTATACAATGGTTCCGCAATTCCTAATCAAATGAATAACGATATTCATTCTTTTTACCTCAAAAGAGGATATATGCTAACTTTAGCAGTAAATGACGATGGTACTGGAAAGAGTAAAGTTTTTATTGCTTCAGAGGAAGATTTAGAAATACACAATTTATCTAATTTTTTTCAAGACGGAATCTCATTTATAAGAGTTATACCTTGGAATTGGGTATCTAAAAAAGGCACAGGTGGCGATATTACAGGTATGAACAACACATGGTTTTACAGATGGAATAATAAATGGATTTCAGATCTTCAACGAGAATGCATTCCAATGGCTTGGGGGAAAACAAATGCTGATGATGACAACGATATTAATCTATATCAATCTAAATACAAAACCACACATGTTTTAGGATTTAATGAGCCCGATGATTGTGAGGGCCAATCTGGTCAATACAATGACCTATGCACAATTAGCACTGCCCTGGAAGTTTATGAAAACTTAATGAAATCAGGACTACGGTTAGTTTCACCTGCCTGCAGGCAAAATGCAGTATTTAATTGGTTGGATTTATTTAACCAACAAGCTATTCAAAATGATATTAGAATCGATGTAATTGCTGTGCATTGGTATGATTGGGGTGGAAACCCTCAAAATTCGACAAATGCTGACCCAAATACCATTTTTAATCGTTTCAAAATATATTTACAAGATGTTTATGACTTGTATGGTTTACCTATCTGGATTACAGAATTTAATGGGAATAAGTACAGGTCTATTCAGACGAATCGTCAATTTATGGAGTTAGCTATTCCTTATCTTGAGAGTCTAGATTATGTGGAGCGATACGCCTGGTTTGAACCACAAAATATCGATACTCCTCAAGATCCTGGTAATGGTGAATTCTTTGATAGGGCTATGAGTCTTACTGATATTGGAATGTTTTACAAAAATCAAACATCAGCACCATCTATGCCAGATTCTTACTACACAGGGCAAAATAATTTGAATGATGAAACTGTAGTTAATCAATTTACATATTCATGCACTCCCAATAAAACGCTATCAATTCATACTGATATTGTTAATCAAAATGTAATATTAAAAGTTATTCCGAATCCAGCAATCGACAAAATAAAAATATTGTTTTCAGAGCCTATAAAATGGATTAAACTTTATAGTATGAATGGATCTTTAATTAAAAGACAAGTATTAAACGGATATGTTGATGTTTCTGATTTACAAAGTGGCATTTATATTTTAATTTTAAATAATTACCACTTTAAATTATTAAAACAATAAAATGATTAGAATACTATTTATTCGATTGGTAAAATAGCTAATTTATGCGAAGTATCTAAGACAAATTTCTCTTGAAATTAGAAAAATAATTAGTTGGTGTACAACCAAAGTGCTTTTTAAAACAGGTTCTAAAATATTTTGGGTCAGAAAACCCTACCAAATAGATTATTTCGGTTATTGAATATTTTCCAGATTCAATAAGATTTGCTGCCTTATTGAGGCGATTTGTTCTAATAAATTCTGATGTAGATTGTCCTGTTATTGATTTAAGTTTTGAAAAAAGTGACGACCTACTCATTCCTATTTCTAAAGCAAATTTCTCAACAGAAAATCCTGTATTATCAATATTTTTATTAATTATATTAATGGATTTTTCTATGAATATTTGATCCAATTTGTTAGATAATTCTTTCCAAGACTTAGAGCTCGAATTCGTTCTAAATTTCTGAATCCATAACTGTTTAGTGCGTAAAATATTTTCTAATCTTAACTTTAAAACCTCAATATTAAAAGGTTTCAAGATAAACTCATCAGCTCCAGTTTCCAACCCCTCTTTTTCGTTTTCTAATCCGACTTTTGCAGTTAAAATAAGTATTGGAATGTGACTTGTGGTAATATCCGTTTTTAATTTTTTACACATTTCAATCCCATTCATTTCAGGCATCATCAAATCGCTTATAATGATATTAGGAATATTTTTATTTGCCTTATTTAAACCCTCTTTACCATTGTTTGCGGTTAATATTCTGTAGTCATAACTCAAAAATGACACCAAATAGTCTTGTAACTGTTTATTATCTTCAACAATCAAAAGTAGGGGTGTTTCCTTGGTGTGTACTTTGGGACTTTTAACAGATTTTTTGGGGAGCATTTGGTTTTCTCTAATAACATCTACTCCAACCTTGGTGTATTTGAAATCATATTTTAGGGGCTGTAATTCTATAATCGAATTATTAGAGTACGCTGTTTTAGAAATAGGTATCCTAACAGTACATGTGGTACCTTTGTGAAACTCACTCTCAATATTTATTTCTCCTTTGTGCACTTCTACTAAATGCTTTATATAGGCCAGTCCTAAACCTGAACCAACATTAATCGTATTATTTTCTTTTCTTGTTTGATAGAATCGATCAAATATACTCCCTAATTCCTCTTTAGGTATTCCTATTCCAAAATCAATTACTTTGATAATGGCATAGTCTAAATTATTTACAGTTTCATTTTCAAGAATTACTTTAATACTTTTTCCCTTTGGAGTAAATTTAAAGGCGTTAGACAATAAATTATATAATATTTTTTCAATTTTATCATTATCAAACCATGCATTTAGTTTCTTTTTTGGTGATAAAAATAAAAACTTGATATCTTTTTCTAACGCAATATCTTCAAATGCGGCGAAAACTTCTCCAACAAAGGATACAAGGTCATCATTTTGAACAATTAACTTTAAATTACCAGATTCTGCTTTTCTAAAATCTAAAAGTTGATTAATTAGTTTAAGAAGTCTATTAGAATTTTTATACATTATCGAATTTAACTTCGGAACATCTTTGGTATTGACCTGCCCATTCATAATTTGACTCAAGGGACCAACAATTAGAGTTAGAGGTGTTCTTAACTCATGTGATATATTAGTGAAAAATTGAAGCTTCATCTGGTTCATTTCTTCAGAATTTTCATGGATAGCACTCTCTATAACCAGTTTACTCTTTAAACGGATCTGATTTAAACGAACTTTAACAAAACTGTATATCATAGCAAAAGTTAACAATGAAAAAAGCAAAATAGCGAGAGTTGTCAAATACCAAGGTTTGTTTATTACAACCGAAATCTCCTTGGGTTCATCTGTCCATACACCAATACTATTAGATCCATATACTTTAAATATGTAATCTCCTGGCGGTAGATTGGTATAAGATGCAAACCTTCGTTCATTTCCTTTAGAGTATTGCCATTTTTCATCAAAGCCCTTTAGTTTATATTTATATTGATTTTTTTCAGGATTGGAAAAATGCAAACTCGAAAACACAAATTCCATAGAATTAAGATTATATGGCAATACAATTGTTTTGGTTTTATTAATACTGTTTTCTAAAATCACCTTCCCATTTCTTTTATCTAATGGACGAATAACTTCATTAAAAAGTTTAAAATCTGAAATAACTAATTGAGGTTTTATTTCATTCACAGAGAGCTTTTCAGGTTGAAAAAAAGTAATTCCATTTACACCACCACAAAGCATCATCCCAGAGTTAGTAAATAGCATGGCGTTGTCCTTAAACTCGCTAACATTAATTCCGTCTTGGTTTTCGAAATAGGTGATTTCTCCGGTTGTAGGATTCAATTTTGAAATTTCCCTTACGTGTAACATCCATATATTACCTTGTTTGTCCTCCTTAATTTGATAAACAACATCACTTGGAAGCCCTTCCTTTATTGTATAGTGTTTAAAATTTAAGGAGTTATTTGAAATTTCAATTTGATTCAACCCTCCACCAAATGTACCAACATATAAATGGCCGTCACTGGCTTGAAAAGCATCCAAAACATAATTGTTGCTTAAACTGTTTTTATCATCAGGATCGTTCAGATAACTTGTAAAAGTAACATCTCCAATAGCATCTTGTTTTAGCTTATTTAATCCCCTAATTGTTCCTACCCAAATATCGCCATTAGAATCTTCAAGTATATCCCGAACGGAATTGTTGGATAAGCTATTTGTGTCGTTTGATTTATTTTGATAATTAACAGAAGTGTAAGTTTTGTTTTGTCTATCAAAACTAATTTTAGCTATACCTTTCTTCCAATAACCAACCCAAATATTTCCCATTCTATCTTCTTCAATCGCAAATACTGGACTTTTAATAAGTTCACCTTGTTCATCTCGAACAGCATTAAACTTCTGAATATTAAATATTTCTGAATTATTTTTTAAACTTATTTTGCTTAACCCTGTTTTTGAGCCTACCCAAATATTGTCTTTGCTATCATTCATCAATCTTTTAATTTCAAAAAAATCTTCATCATCAAATTGTTTGTAAGCCTTTTTCAAATAATTATAATCCAAAACTTTATTGGACATATTTAATAAATTGCGTTTAATTTCTTTTTCTTTTAGGAGAGCTAAACCTCCTTTACCTTGAGTACCTATCCAAATATCTCCTTTAGAATTTTCGCACATTGAAAGGATGGGATACTCGTAAAAAAATGGAAATTTATTTTCAGAAGTATTTGAAAATTCGTTAGAATTTAAAAATGAATTATTTTCTAAATCCATTTTGTATAATCCATGATTTAAGGTTCCTAACCAAAGAATATTGGTTTTATCAATCATTAATTGTTGCGCTTGCTGTATCGCAATCTCTTTTCTATTTACTGAATTTAAATTAAGTTTTTCTCCTGTCTGAGTATCGTAGCTTAACAATGTTCCATTACCAGCAACCCAAATTTTCTTTTTTTTATCAATAGTAATGGCCAATTTTTTGAATTTTTGCTCTGAAAACCCTGAACTATTATCCGAAAGACTTATCAGCTTCCTCGTAATAACCTGAAGTTTATTGTTTAATTCTATTTTTAGAAGTTGTAATCTATTGCTTACCACCCAAATTGTATTCTTAGGGTATTCAATAAAATTTAAAGGATAACTTGAGTCAAATTCAAATGCATTAATATCTGTGCTTTGAATTTTAATTTCTGGCACATTTGTTATTTCATTTATCTCTGCTAAATGCAATTTTATTTTATTTTCAGGAATAAAAAACCAATGGTTACCATCTGCTGCAGGAATAATATTTTTAATTCGTAAGCTAAAGTTATTTGAGACACTCATTACGTGTTCAAATATTAAGCTGCCATCAACGGCCACTCGAAAAAATTTAATGCCCTTAGATGTTTTAATAAAAAGAACTCCAGATGGAGATTGATAAATATGGTCTATTTCACTTGAGTAATCAGGAGCGTTGGGATCATCAAAATACACCTCTACCTTCCCTGTTCTTGGATCAATTCTGTTTAATCCAGCATTTGTAGTTCCTGCCCATATATACCCATCTTTGTCCTCAAAAAGACTGATAATAATGTTACTACTAAGACTATTAACATCATTTAAAAATTTATAATGAACCATCGAATAGCCATCATATTTATTAATGCCATTGTAAGTTCCTACCCAAATAAAACCATTACTATCTTGAATGATACTTTTTACAGTATTTTGAGAAATCCCTTCAGTCCGTGATATTTTGTTTAATTGTAATTGAGCCTGCAGAGAGACACAGCCGCATAAGCTGATTATAAAAATAATTTGTTTACATAAATTAGACATTATGATCTCTAAATTTATCTTGATTATCGTTAAATCCTAGACAAGGAAATAGCACAGTTTTTATTGCGAATAACAATAAAAATGATACCCTACACTATTTAGCTATAATAATTTTTTTAGGTCTTAAAACTTTATTATCGCTTGTTGTAATTTGCAATAAATACATCCCATTTGCAAATTTATTCGTGTTTATCTTAAAATAATTCACTAATCTAGGACGATACTCCTCTAATAAGCGTCCATTTAAATCAATTATTCTTATAATCTTTATACTTTTTTCTATTGAAAGTAGCTTAACATTTAGAAAATGCAAACTTGGATTCGGATATAAAGACATGCTATTCTCAAACTCAACTTTAGCTATTGACAGACTTTCCGTATCTGTTACGGTTGTTTTGAAATCATCAAAATAATACGTACCTGCTTGTTTTCCGCACAAAACCTTTACTTGTATGGAAGTTGTTGGTTCTGTTAAATCAAAAGTATATCCATGTGCACTATATTCTGTTTGCAGATTTAAAACTGGTGATGTTAAATAGTTGTTGGCACCACTTGCATATATCGTTTTAATTTGAAATCTAAAACTGGTTACATCTTCAGATTTTGCAAAACAATTTAACACAATTGTTTTTCCATTTAAATCATTAGTAAATACATTATTTTCGAGTAATACTTTATTATACCCAGTATTCGTTGCAACAACTATTTTTGCTGCAGTATTCCCATTGTAAGCATCTGTTGGACCTGATTCTGACATTGTTGCTATTGACCCCGAAGAAACATTTAAACTCCATCCAGAATTGTATCCACACTCGAAATCTGGATTACGAATAATAGGATCAGGGTTAGGTCCATAACATTGCGGCCATGTTCCTGAACTTAATAAAGCATTCTTTACATCCTCCACCCAAGTAGAGTTGTCCAAAACTGTACTTTTATTTGTGTTTTTTGGATCATAAGTATTTACTGAAAAACTAGCAATATTATAATTCACAGCAGAAGGGTTGTCTGATCTCATATGTATAGTTTTGTTCGATTTAGGACCTGCATCCCAAGCAGCAAAAGAGAAACCTCTGTTAATTGCTTGTTCTGCAATATATCTGTGGTATTCTAATCTAGAGACATTATCTGGACCTCCATCAGCAAAACCAGTAGCATTGCTTGAAATAGCATTTAAATCTCCTGTACTATAGTTATAGCCACCAGTGTTGTCAGCACCAAATTCTCCTAAAAAAACAGGTATATCGTTTGAGGAAGCCCACGCAAAAACTTCATCAAACCTTGTAGATAAAGTGTTTTTATCTGCGTTTGTTCCCCAAGATTCATTATCTCTTGAATCTGCACTAGAACTTGTAAAATGAAAAGGTTGGTAATAATGAAAAGTTGCTATTAAATAACTATCACTAGAAATAATTGAAGGTTCAATTTGCAAAGGCGCTTCGTGTGAAGCACTTGTTCCTCCCGTAATAATCACATTTCGAGTCCCATTAATTCCACCAGAATTTCTTATAATAGACAGAATATCAGTATTAAGTGTATCCATATCTGTCTTGCTCATGTGAAAATAGGGCTCGTTAATAACTTCAAACAATAAATTCTCGGAATGGTTTTTAAACCGACTCGCTATCTGAGTCCAGATAGCTCTAAATTTCTCATTATCAGCGGCTCTTTTTGCTGAAGTTGGGTGTGTAGATTCTGCTTTCCCAGAATCAAATGTATAAATAAACTCAGATTTTAAAGTTAATCCGTGAAAATCAATGATGGTTACAAGACCCTGATTTAGTGACCAATTAACTACTTCTTGAATTCTATCAAGGTATGCTGAACTCACAACGTAATCTGCTGTTGTGCCGGTATAATTTAATGCAGTTCCAGCAGAACTCGAATAACCAGAAGTATCACCTGTAGTGCGAGCCCCAAAAAAGTCAATTGGAATTCGAATATTAGTAAAACCAGCAGCAGCAACATCTATAAAATATTGTTCCTCGGCAGCAGCGGCCCAGTTTCCTAATTCAGGCGCACTAAAAACGTTACCAAGGTTTATTCCTCTTCCCATTTGATAAACCATATCATATGGTGATGTTTGAGCGATTAAAGCAAAAGGTATCAGATAAACTAGTAACTGTAATAATACTCTATTTTTCAACATAAAATCGTTTTTTAAATAAAGCCGGCGCACTTAATTTGGTTTTATTCAATATTTACTGAATTTTATAATTTTATTTCTTTTTTTTATTCCGTTCTTTTAATAATACATTAACCGTCTTAATTTCTTCTTTAGAAAATAGGGCGGATAATTTATCATTTGTGTCTTTATATGACTTCTTGTAAATTATTTTCTTTTCTTCGTTTGATAAATCATTACCTTTTATTTGTTTTGAAGTTTCTTGATATTTACTCAACAAAATACTATACAATTTAGTTTGTTGACTATCACTTAAATCCATCTTATCGGCAATATATTGTGCATTTGTAGTTGCCTTTTTTTCTTGGAAAGACTGTTTTTGTGCATTCGCTTTGAACATAAAACTACATAAAACAATCAATAAAATTATTTTCTTCATTTCTATTCGTTTTAAATATTTACAATTATTAGTTTCTTTTTAAGAACTTTTTCGTTGAAACGGCATCATTCTTTTTTCAAGATTTCCTTGCCCAATAGGTATGATTTTAAATCAACAGAATTATATACCCTAATTTACTTTTTTAGTTAAAATCTGTTGTACAGATTCTTCATCCTTAATATTATCTACAATTCTACCAAAATCAGTATCGGTTATTTTTCTAAAATCCACCAAGCTTTTATTATCTTCGAATTTGATCATTAAGTCTTTCAATTTCAACTTTAGCTCAGCTGTCACTTCAGCATAATCTGGATTATTATATATATTATTCACTTGATTTGGATCTTTTTCTAAATCATACAGTTCCCAAACATCAATATTGTAATAAAAATGAGCTAACGTATATTTTTGAGTTCTAACACCATAATGCGGTTGAACATGATGCCAAAACGGAAACTCATAATAATGATAATACATTGCATCTTGCCAATCTTTTGGAGTATTACCGTCTAAAACAGGAACAAAACTAGTGCCTTGCATTTTTTGAGTGGTCGAAATACCCGCTAATTCTAATAAGGTTGGTGCAAAATCTATATTTGTAATAATGTCCTCATTTACACTTCCTGCCTTTATTCTTTTTGGATATTTTACCATAAAAGGCATTCTTAAAGATTCTTCGTAAATAAATCGTTTATCAAAAAACCCATGATCCCCCAGATAGAAGCCTTGATCTGAAGTTAATATAATAATGGTATTTTCCTCTAGATTATTTTCTTTGAGATAATCTAAAACACGTCCAACATTATCATCAACCGATTTAACACAGGCGAGATAATCTTTAATATAGTTTTGATACCTCCATTTTCTACCTTCCTCATCACTCATCCCCTTCGGCTGAACGATCTCCCCTGGTTTAGCGCCATAGAAATCCCATTTTATACTTTCTTTTCCTTTCTTTAAATTCTTTGGACGCTCTAATTTCATATCTCTTCGACTAAAATATTCCATAGTCATTTCTGTATCTCCAGCCGTCTTTTCGCGTCCTTCGTATGTATCATTGAATGTTGCCGGATAAGGCATTTCAATCTCATCCCATAAAGTTTCATACTTCGTGTCTGGTTCCCAAGGTCTATGGGGCGCTTTGTATTGCAGAATCATTAAAAATGGTTCCGCGGAAGTTTTTGAGGAATCGAGCCAAGTCAATGCAAAATCTGTACTCAAATTAGTCGCATAGCCTTTCTCTTTTACATCGGTTCCATTATCGTTAAAAACAGGGTCCCAATAATGACCTTGTTGACCTGCAGAATTATGGTATTTAAAAGTATCGAATCCAACAGGTTCAGTACCTAAGTGCCATTTACCAAATAAGCCAGTTTTATAGCCTTGTTTTTGAAATTCTTGTGGAAATGTCCACTGCTCTGAATTAAACTTTCCTCCACTTTCGTTTTTATAATATCCATTTAAGTTACTATAATTCCCCGTTAATATGGCCGCTCTACTTGGTCCACAAATAGCATTAGTAACTAAAACATCTTGAAAAAGCATACCCTCTCCTGCTACTCTATCTATATTTGGTGTTGGTGCAATTTCTTTATAAATACCCCCATAAGCACTGATGGCTTGGGTGGTTAAATCATCAGCCATTATATATATTATATTTGGCTTCTGGGTAAATTTTGTTTTGCTAGAATTACAAGACGTAAACAATTTTATACAGATAATTAAAAGACTTATAAAAATGAGTGTATTATCTTTCATGATTTAATTTTTTTATTTAAAATATGACTTAAACTGTCTACAATCCTTTTGTAACCTTTTTCAATGGCTAAATTTCTATTCTCGTTTGGATCATTGTTATGGTCGAATAACATTTTAGATATGATTTTATCCTTTCTTTGCCATTCTGTATAAAAATAATTGTCGGAAATTAAAGTTTCTCCCTTTTGATAACGCGCCAAAGCTGTATTTTTAAATATTTTTGAAGGTCTTTGTAAAGCTTCAACCAAAGATTCACCATCTATATGGGTTGGAATAGGAATACTTGCTAATTCGCATATCGTTGGATATAGATCTATCAATTCAGCAATAGAATTGCTTCGCTTGTCTTTCGGAATATTGGGTGCACTTATTATTAAAGGAACTCTGAGAGCCACTTCAAAATTACTATGTTTTACCCATAGTCCATGTTCCATTAAACTCCAACCATGATCTCCAACTAAAACAACAATAGTATTGTCTTTTAAACCCAAGTCGTCCAATTCTTTTAAAACTTTTCCTACTTGAGCATCCATATAACTTACAGAAGCATAATAGCCGTGAATAAGTTTTTTTGCAACCAGATCGGAGACTTGTCCTTTTTTAGGAATATCCTTATAATAACGCAACTCTCCCCATAAATGGTTGGCTATTTTTGGTACAGAGTTTGGAAAAGAACTATTCATCGGTAAGTTAATTTCAGACGCCTTGTATAAATCCCAATATTTTTTGGGTGCATTAAAGGGCAAATGTGGTTTAACAAATCCAACAGCCATAAAAAATGGCTTTCCTTCCGCTTTTAATTTTTTTAAATCTAAAATTGATTTATTTGCCGTTTTTCCGTCGTAATAGGCATCGTCTTGGATATCTGGATGTTCATAAGCATATCCGTGTTGACCGTTTTGCTCTAAATTTATATTTTCTTTGGATTGATAATCACGCCAACCTTTCTCGTAAGGATACCATTCCTCATCCCAGTCTTTGATATCTTTCTTTAAATGAGTTACTTTATTATTGCTAATTGTAGTATATCCTTGATTTTTAAAATACTTTACCAACGTAAGAATAGTGGGAGTTTCCTTTGTGATACTCGCATTATATTTTAAAAAAAGATCTGCTGTAGGTCTAACACCCGTTAAAATACTTGCTCTAGAGGCACCACAAACTGGGACATTACAATAGGCTCTGTTAAAGGTGATACCAGATTCAGCTAGCGCATTAATATTTGGACTAATAATTTGATTTTGTCCATAAATACTTAACTCTGGCCGTAAATCGTCTATCATTAAAAACAATACGTTTTTTTTGGTAGTTGTCAACGTCTTATTTTCCTTAATTACTTTACAACTTAAAAAAACTGAAAGAAATGTTATGACAATAAATTTAAAATATTTCATTTTATAATTCAATTCTGTTGTTGACCTCTAAGGTAGTTAATTTTAAATCTTTATCTTTTGAGGAAGATCCTGTCATAATAAGAAACTCACCAGGTTCAACACAGTAGGTCATATTGATGTCATAAAATGCTAAACTTTCAGCATCAATAGTGAAACTTACTGTTTTTGTTTCCCCTACCTTTAAAGCTACACGTTGATAGCCTTTTAGTTCTTTTACGGGTCGTGTTGCACTACTCACTTTGTCTCGGATGTATAATTGAACAATTTCCTCGCCATCCATATTCCCACTATTCGTCACCTCAACAGTAACGGTTACCTCTTCGTCTTCTTTGAATGTAGTGCTTGATAATTTTGGGCTGCCATAACTATATTTGGTATAACTTAAACCAAATCCAAAAGGATATAAAGGGATGTTTTTTTCATCGGCATATTTATGAAAATAAGCAGAAGGTTTGTGATTATATATCATTCTTAACTGTCCAACACTTCTTGCCACAGTTAATGGTAATTTACCACTTGGATTTATATCTCCAAATAACACCTCAGCAACAGCTTGTCCTCCCATATTACCGGGTTCCCAAGATTCTATAATTGCAGGAATATTTTCTTGTAACCAAGGTTCTGAAATTGGCTTTCCATTAACCAGAACAATTATTACTGGTGTTCCTGTTTTTTTAATTACTTTCACCAACTCTAATTGCTTTCCAAATAAATCTAAATCAGATCGACCCATATTTTCACCAGCTGTTTTATCTTTCCACTTATAGCGCATAGAATTGTCTCCCACAACAACAATCGCATAGTCTGCATTTTTTGCTTTTTTTGCAGCCTCCTTAATTTT
>JAQXAP010000179.1 GCA_029252865.1 Polaribacter sp. | reverse complement strand
TTTGTTGTAGTTTGAGCAGTTAAAAAACTTGTAGTCAAAGCAAAAAATATGAGAGTGTATCTATTTTTCATAATTGATAAATTTATATACTATCAAATATGATTAATAAAAGAGAAATGTAGTTTTAGTTATGTTCAATAATTTACCACAAAAGTTAAATATTATGAAATTAAATATAGACCGAAGAATAGAGCATTATCTCTGCGTACTAAATATTTTTTGACATTTTCTTGTATAAAAAAGAACATCTATGAAAGTTGATTTAAGATAATTTGTATCAATTCGTATACAAAAGTAAATCATGAGAAAAATTATCTATTTAGTCTTATTGAATCTTATGTCAGTTCAATTATCAGCTCAAATCAATCAAGAAACTAAAAGTGAAAAAGTAGAGCGCATGCAGTGGTGGACAGAAGCGCGCTTTGGAATGTTTATCCATTGGGGGCTCTATGCACTTCCTGCGCGTCATGAGTGGGTTATGAGCAACGAAAATATGTCCAAAAAAACGTATGAAAAATATGCAAATTACTTCAATCCTGATTTATACGACCCAACAGAATGGGCACAATTAGCAAAAAAAGCAGGCATGAAATATGTGGTTTTTACTGCGAAACACCATGACGGATTTTCTATGTATGATTCAAAATACACAGATTATAAAGTAACCAACACGCCTTTTGGAAGAGATGCTATGAAAGAGCTAATAGACGCTTTTAGAGCAGAAGGAATTCGTATTGGACTGTATTACTCACTCATTGATTGGCACCATCCCGACTTTTTAGTTAAAGATCCAATTCATCCCGAGAGAAACAACAAAAAAGAATTAGCAAAAGATTCAAATCGAAACCTCCAGAACTTTCAAAAGTATTTAAAAAATCAGTTAACAGAAATCCTAACCAATTACGGAAAAATAGATATTTTGTTTACCGACTTTTCTTATCCACATAGAGAGAATGGAAAAGGAAAAGCATATTGGAATTCAGAAGATTTGTATGGTCAAATAAGAAAACTTCAACCACAGATTATTATAAATGATCGCTTAGATTTAAAAGAAGAAGGTGGATGGGATTTTATGACACCTGAACAATTTATGCCAAAAGAATGGGTAACGTATGAGGGTAAAAAAGTGTCCTGGGAAACATGTCAAACTTTTTCTGGATATTCTTGGGGCTACCATAGAAACGATCGCTCGTGGAAGAGTTCAGAACAAACTATTGTTATGCTTATTGAAACCGTAAGTAAAGGAGGGAATCTTTTACTTAATGTTGGTCCAACTGCTAGAGGAATTATTCAAAATGAAGCGGTTGAAAGACTTGAAGCAACACACCAATGGATGAAGTTTCATAGCCGCGCAATCTATGGTTGTACGGCTGCTCCAGAACAGTTTGAAAAACCTGACAATTGCCTTCTCACATTCAACCCCAAAACAAACCGATTGTATGTTCATGTATTGGAATGGCCATTTAAAACAATATATCTTCCTGGTTTGGAAGGAAAAGTAGCCTATGCTCAACTGCTAAATGATGGTTCAGAACTCAAACTAAAAACTAAAAAAGGTGCTTGGCTTGATGACATTAAAGAAGATGATAGCGGACTAACAATTACAATTCCTGTAGCAAAGCCAGAGGTAGAAATTCCGGTGATTGAAATATTTTTAAAATAAATAAACATGACTAAAATTTTATGATAATTAAAATCAAAACCGCAAAATTGCCGCCAAAAATACTTGCTTTTCTCTCTTGAACAACCTGCAAACGCCTATATATTAAACCTAAATATACTACAAATGAAAAGGTATCATATCTTCTTCCTCCTCTCAGTTAGTTTGCTTATTGCCTCTTGTCAAACGAAGATAACAAATACTGAACCTGTGAGTTTCAATACAGGATGGAAATTTTATAAGGGAGTTGCAAGCAATGCAGAAAAGTTAACTTTTGATGATACCAATTGGCGTGCACAAAATTTACCACACGATTGGGCTATTGAAGGCCCCTTTGATGAAAAATATAACGCACGTTGCGGAGGGTTGCCTTTTCATGGAACAGGCTGGTACCGTAAACAGTTTGTAATAGCAAGAAATGTAAAAGGAAAACACATCACACTGCACTTTGATGGAGCAATGTACAATACTAAAATATGGCTGAATGGCGTATTAATTGGCCATCGACCAAATGGATATATTGGCTTTTCAGTAGATTTGAGTAAACACTTGAAGTATGGAAGCGAAAACCTCATCGCGGTTCAGCTTAATCCTGAAGACCTCTCTTCAAGATGGTATCCCGGAGCAGGTATTTATCGCAATACATGGTTAGAAATCAATAACCCTATTCATGTTGCAAAATGGGGGACATTCATTACCACTCCCAAAATTACAAATGACAAAGCAACTATTAATATTCTAACAGAAATTGAAAATATTGGAGAAAAAGACAGCCCAATAACAATTCAAACAACCATTTTCAATAAAAAAGGTGAGCCTTTAACGTCAGTATCAGAAAATGTGTTTTCAACAAAGAGTGACACATTAATAGTCAATCAAAACCTCGAAGTATTAAACCCAGAGTTATGGAATCTAAAGACCCCTTACCTCTACAATGCTGAAACTAAATTATTTAAAAATAAAGAGTTAATTGATACTTACAATACTCGGTTTGGTGTTCGCACCATTGAATATGGAAGTGATTTTGGATTTAAATTAAATGGAAAAAAAACTCGATTTCAAGGGGTATGTCTTCATCATGATTTAGGACCTCTTGGGACTGCTGTAAATAGAAGAGCCACAGAGAGACAATTAGAAATCATGCAATCTATGGGGGTAAATGCAATTCGAACAAGTCACAACCCACCTTCACCAGAACAAGTTCAACTATGCGACGAAATGGGCTTGCTAATCCAAATAGAAGCGTTTGACATGTGGAAGAAACCAAAAGTTGAAAATGGTTACAGTAAGTATTTTGAGGAATGGCATGAACGAGATTTAAGAGATATGATTCGAGCTTTTAGAAATAATCCATCTGTAGTAATGTGGAGTATTGGTAATGAGATTTTAGAACAAAGCGACAAAAAAGGAGGGGAATTAGCAAATAATCTTGCAATGATTTGCAAAAACGAAGATCCCACAAGACCTATAACAGCTGGATTTAATTATTACCCAGCCCCCATAAAGAATGGTTTGGCAAGTGCAATAGATCTTGTTGGGTGGAATTACAAGCCAAGAAAATACGCAGAAATTACAGAGCGACATCCAAACTGGGTCATTTATGGTTCTGAAACATCAAGCACTGTAAGCAGTCGAGGGGTCTATCATTTGCCTGTAGAGAAATATGAACTTCATGAATCATTACAAATTACGAGCTACGATATCATTGGTCCTCCATGGGCTTACCCGCCAGATATTGAGTTCGAATCTCTAAAAAATAACCCAAATAATTTGGGGGAATTTATTTGGACGGGGTTTGATTATTTAGGGGAACCTACGCCATTTGGAGGAAAAGATAACGCAACAAATGGCTATTGGAACGGCGACTGGCCATCGAGAAGTTCTTATTTCGGAGCTGTAGACTTGTGCGGCTTGCCAAAAGACCGTTACTACCTCTATCAAAGTCAATGGACAAGTGAGCCTATGGTTCATGTCCTACCGCATTGGAACTGGAAAGGAATGGAGGGGACTATAATTCCTGTTTTTTCATATACAAACTGTGATGAAGTAGAATTATTTGTTAATGGAAAATCTCATGGTAAAAAGATAAAAGGTTTAGATAAAACTCCGATCCCCATTAATTTTATTGATTGGGAAGGTGGTCACTATACAGGGGACTTTATGTCACCTTATCGACTCCATTGGAATGTGCCTTATGAGGCTGGCGAAATAAAAGTTGTTGGCTATATTAATGGAACGAAAGTCACCGAAAAAAGTATAAGAACAGCAGGAAGGCCTGCAAAAATTGAACTTATCCCGGATCATGACATAATAAAAGCTGACGGAGAAGACATGGTGTTTATTACAGTTCGAATTTTAGATGATGAAGGGAATTTGTGTCCAAAATCTGACAATCTTATTCACTTTGAAATTGAAGGAAATGGGGAACTTGTAGCCTTAGGAAATGGGAATGCAGCAACCACTGCCCCTTTTCAATCAAAACAGCGTAAAGCCTTTAGTGGGAAATGTATGGTCTACATAAAAGCTACAACAGAACCAGGTGAAATTAGTCTTGAGGCTAAATCGGAAGATCTTATTAGTAAGAGTATTCAAATCCAAACTAAGAAATAATGCAAATCTAAATGTTACTTAATTTTTATTTTGTTGAATGTATGCTGTAGGAGTCATTTTATACAAAACCTTGAAAGATTGTGTGAAGTAAGAGGGCGTATTAAACCCTGTTTTGTGCATACATTCCTTGACACTGAAACCCTTTAACAAAAATTGTGCTGCTAATTTTAATCGATAGTTACGTAAAAACTCTGTTGGTTTTAGTCCAGTAATACCCTTAATTTTATTAAAAAAACTAGTTCTACTCATTCCGCTGAGGTTAGAAAACTCTTGAACAGTAAATATTGGATTATCGATATTATCTTTAATAATCGTAATGATTTTTTCTATAAACAGCTCATCTATAGTTGAGATATCAATTTTGGAAGGTTCAAAGTTTGGCTTTCTAAACTCACTGTGTACTTTTTTACGATTTTCAAGCAGAGAGGTGATTTGTGTTTTTAAAACTTCTAAACTAAAAGGTTTAGTTAGGTAAACATCCGCACCAGATTTTAAACCTTCAATTTTAGACTCGTCATTTACTCTTGCTGAAAGCAAAATAATTGGAATATGACTTGTTCTGATGTCATTTTTTAACTTTCTGCAAACCTCAATTCCATCTGTTTTTGGCATCATAATATCACTAATAATAATATCAGGAAGTGTCTCAAAAGCCATTTCAATTCCTTGTGATCCGTCAATACTAGACAATGTCGAATAGTACGCACTTAGTTCTGATGTCAAATAATGATATATTTCGGGGTTGTCTTCAATGATTAGCAAACTTGGCTTGTCCTTAATACTAGAATACGTTTTTTGAAGGTCCTTGGTCAAAACTGAATTACTCGTATGATCTACTTTCGAAATAAAAATTTCATTATTTTCAACCATTTGTTCATTAGATAAATGGGAGTTCCCTAAAGGAATCAAAAGTGTAAAACAGCTCCCTTTTTCTAGCTGACTGGTAACTTCAATCATGCCTCCATGAAGCTTCGCAAGATTTTGAGAAAATGAAAGTCCGATCCCTACTCCTTCATTTTCCTTATTTTGATTATCCGATTGATAAAACCGATTGAAAACATTTTTTAAATCAGAAGCACTGATGCCTTTACCATTATCTTCTACAAAGATTTCAACATGCCCTTCCGGATAATTCGATTTTTGTGAAACAACAGAGTTAATACCTATTGAAATACAACCTCCTTTTTGGGTGAATTTAATAGCATTTGACAGTAAATTATACAGAATTTTCTCAATAATATTCACATCAATCCAAACAAATAGTTTGTTTTGAGAAATTGTATTCTTTAATGTTAGTTTTTCTTGCTCTGCAAGCGTGTAAAACTGGCCTGTTATTTTATTTACTAGCGCAAGCAAATTGAGATGCGTACAGCTTAATTTGATTTTCCCTTGGTCTAGTTTTCTAAAGTCTAAAAGTTGCTTAATCAGTTTTAATAGGTAGTCAGAATTGCGCTGCATGGTTTGGTAAAGTCTCAGCCTTTCTTTTTTGTGAAGCTTCTCCCCTTGTTTTATTAGCTTTTCTGCAGGCCCTAAAATGAGGGTTAAAGGGGATCTAAGCTCATGAGAGATATTTGTGAAAAACTCTAACTTCACCTTATTAATTTCTTTTTCTTTTTCTTTTTCAAGACGGTCAAATTCGAATTTTCTTTTTCGTTTTAGGTTAAAATTAGTAAGCATTCTAAGAAAATAAACTACAAGCACAAATGAAAGGAAGTATATTATTTTAGCCCACAGCCTCAAATACCAAGGAGGCGATACTGTGATACTCACTTCTGCAGGATATTCAGACCACATCCCTTTATTGTTGCTTCCATAAACTTTAAAGAGGTAATTACCTGCCTTTATGTTAGTATAATTCGCAACACGCAAGTCAGAAGTCGTTTCAATCCAATTTTTATCGAACCCTTCTAAAATGTATTTATATTTATTTAATTTAGAATCATTGTAATGAAGGGATGAAAAACTAAATGAAAAATTATTAATATTGCTATCTAAGGTAATATGCTCCGTGTGTGAGATACTTTTATTTAAAATAATTTCATTATTTATTTTCTCCATGGGCTCAACCGGCTCATACATGATACTCAGATCTGTGATTATAGATTTTGGCGATATATCTTTCTTTATGCTCGGGTTTGGGGTAAAGACATTAATACCATTAACTCCTCCAAAAATTAATTCACCACTATTTCTTTTTAGTGCCGAGATTTCACTCATCCCTGGGTTTTGAAGTTCATTAGTTGAATAGGTTTCATAGGTCTCTTTTTGTGGGTCAAACCGAATCAGTCCTGTATTTGTACCTACCCATAAAAGACCTCTATTATCTTCATTTAAAGAGTTAATAACATCATCTGGAAACAACTTATTTTCACTGCTGTAGCGTTTAAACTCTAAAACGCTTCCATCTTCATCTCTAATTAATTTATTAAGACCACCACCAATAGTACCAATCCATAGCGTCTTTTTAGAGCTCTCAAAAAGTTGAAGTGTGTAATCACTTCCAATACTTTTTTCGTTGGTAGAATCATATCTATAGGATATAAAATTACTTTTAGTTATATCGTTGCTGTTTTCAATTAACTTATTTAATCCATTGTTGGTAGTAAACCAAAGGATACCAAAGCTGTCTCTATATATATCTCTAATAATCTTCCCAGAAAATTCTTTAGTTTGATTTGTTGGATTGATATAAGAAAAAATTGGTTGATCCCCTGCCCTATCCCACTCTGCAAGGCCAAGACCCAAACCGTAGTACCCAATCCATAATCTATTTTTACCTTCACTATAAATCGAATGAATAGCTAATGATTTTATGTTAGTACCATCACTTGTAGGCGTGTTAAACTTTACAAAATTGAAGTTTTTTGATTTATCATTTCTATTAAGTAATAACTTATTTAGACCTCCGTTTTCAGTTGAAAACCACAAAATAGAATTATCACTATCAATGACATTTTCAGTCACAGAAAAAATATTATTGGAAGTTACCCCGTTTGATTCTTTAGAAAATGTAAAAGACTCAAATGCGTTGTAATTTTTGGCCTTGTTGGACAAAAAGTTCACACCACCACCTTCTGTACCAATCCATAAATTCCCAAATTGATCTTCATAAAGGCTTCTAATTTTATTACTACTCAAACTACCTTTTGTATTGTTTTTATTAAGATGATTAAATTGATAGTTGCTATTTGTCTTTTTGTAAATACCACCTCCGTTAGAACCCACCCATAAATTTCCGGTCTTATCTAGGAAAACACAGTTTATCGAATTGTTTTTTAAACCAACAAATTCCAATTGTTCAAAATCAATAATCTTTACACTTAGTTCATCACCTACTTTTGAAACGATTGAAAGCTTATCATTAATTATACACCATAGATTCTTATCCCAATCCAACACGCCAACACGGTTTGATAAATTATTTACTCGTGCTGTAAGATTAGATTTATCCTCACCTTTAAAAATAATTTTATCATTATACAACTCCCACTTTACACCATCAGATAGCATAATTTGTGAAGTATAGCCTTGGGCTTGGTTAGGAATAAATTCAACATCCTTTAGTTTATCTTCTGATATTGTATAACTCAGTGAATACAGTACTTGTGAACTTGAAAAGAAAAGTTTTCTATTTTTTTGTAAGACTCTATTTCCTAATTTTTCTCTCGGACTATTTGTATCGTCATTTAGAAGTGTATGAAATTCCATATCCTCAAAATTTTCTTTGAGAACAGCGTAACATGTTTTTTGCTTAAACTGAATCCATAAAACACCATCGTCACTTAAAATGATATCATTTGCATAATTCCCAAATTGAGCTAGTTTTTCACTAAAATTAAAAAAAGCTTCTTGTTTTATATCATAATAATTTAATCCACCGTCTAGAGAAGCAATCCAAAGATTCCCGTAAGAATCAGATACCATTTTCTGAATGATTCTTCCAGAAATACTAAATTTTATATTTTTAGAAGGTTTGAAAACTTTGAAATTATAGCCGTCATATTTATTCAGCCCGTCATTAGTTCCAAACCATAAAAACCCATCATTGTCTTGTAAAATACAATTTATATCATGCTGAGATAACCCATCTGAAGAATTGAAGTTTTCAAAAATTGGATTCTCATGGAACACAAAGCTAAATGCTAAAAAAGGGATCAAAAATAAGAGCAAACCTCTTTTTAATTGAGATCTATGATATATTTTTTTTAGTAGAAAAAGTAACTTTATCATATGAACCTAAACTTACAAATAATTTATTTAACAAATTCATGATCTTAACATATGAGTTATAATTTTAAACATCTAAGCAAAAGAGAATGGTTATATTAATTTAGTTTTATGTTGCTATTCAAATTATTGAATAATTTTAACTAAAAAAAACCATTCTTGATGAAAGATATAGTCAATCTTCTATTAAAACCATTTAGCAAACACACTAAGCAAATTTTATTATTTTTTGTTGTTGTAATTTTTGGTTTTAATGCAAACAGTCAGAACATAAAAGCCGAGGGAACTGTGTTAAGTGAAGAAAATGGGCAACCAATCCCTGGAGTAAGTGTAGTAATCAAAGGAAGTTCTGTTGGTACTTCCACAAATTTTGATGGCCTATATAACATAAAGGTATCTAAAGGCGATATTTTAGTCTTTAGCTATCTGGGGATGGAAGAAATAGAGATCATTGTTAATAAAGCGTCTAACAATGTTTTGATGAAAGAAAGCTTTACCGGCTTGGACGAAATTGTAGTTATAGGATATGGGAGCGTAAAAAAAAGAGAATTGACGGGTGCCATAGCTTCAGTTAAGGCAAATGAGATAAATAAAGTTATTACTTCAGATTTTGCATCCGCCATTCAAGGAAGAATTGCTGGAGTAAGTGTCAGACAAGGGAATGCTGCACCGGGTGAAAATGCAAATATTACCATTCGCGGCATCACGTCATTTCAAGATGGAGGCTCAGGCCCTCTTTATGTAGTAGATGGCGTAACCTATATTGAAAACCCAAACATCACTCCTCAAGAGATTGAATCCATCGAAGTTTTGAAAGACGGTGCTTCTGCAGCTATATATGGGTCTAGAGCTTCAGGTGGTGTGATATTAATTACCACAAAAAAAGGAAAAGAAGGTCAAATGAAAGTGAATTTAGACTCTTACTATGGGGTTCAAAATATTACTTCTGGGCTTCCATTAGCAAACACTTTAGAGGCACTTTATATAAATGACATCTTAATCAGGTATGACCCAAATTTACTCCCCAGTTCGCAGCCTCTTAACCAAAATACTGACGGTTTAGAAAATGATACTAATTGGTTGAATTTGCTGCAAGTTGATGCGGCTCCGATTCAAAACCATTCATTAAGTGTGAGCGGTGGTAAAAACGGACTTACCTATAATGTAACTGGAACATTCTTCGACCAAACAGGCTCACTAATCAATTCCGACTATAAAAAACATTCTTTAAGAAGTAATACAGGTTTCAAAAAAGGAAAATTTACAGCACAAACAAATTTAAGTATCAATTTAAGTGATCAAAAAAGAGAGCCTTATGGTCTAATTTATAATGCAATAAGACTCCAACCTTTTATGGCACCTTTAGATTTTAACAGTGATTTTTTTGATATTGATCTTGAGAATATCGACATTAATACGGAAAGAACTACTAATTTTGCTGGGACATTAAAACAAGAAAGTTCAAATAAAATAAACTCCTTTAACGGAAATATCCAGCTTGGATACGAAATTATTGAAGGGTTGTCATTTAGAGCTAATATCGGAAGGTCCTATTATAATAAAAAAGACCGATGGTTCAGACCAAGTTTTATCGTAAACAACAATTTAGGTGAAATTAACACCACTGTGAGTAACCTGAATGCACAACTAAGGCTTGGAGACGCAACCAGTATTAGAAGTATCGATGAATTTACAATAAACTATAGTAAGAATTTCAATAAACATAATTTCAAGTTTTTAATTGGTAATACATACGAGTCTTCAAAATATGAATTTTATAGAACAGGGGCAGACAATATCACAAGCAACTTGACACCTGTATTGGGTAATGGTGAACCTATTGTAGGCACACAAACAATAAATAAAACAAAAAGTGTTTCCTACCTTGGGAGAATTAATTATAATTACAACTGGAAATATCTTTTAAGTTTAGTTGTTAGAAGAGATGGCTCAAGTAACTTTGGAAATAATAAGTATGGAACTTTTCCATCCATTTCTGCTGGTTGGGCACTATCAAACGAAAAATTCTTTAAACGTTTGAAAAGTACCATTTCTATGGCTAAAATACGATTTGGATATGGTACGACGGGAAGTGATCGAATTCCCCCTTATGCCTTTAGTCCTGTGGTTATTTCAAACGTAGATTATCCATTTGGAGAAGACCCAAATTTGTCAATTGGATTGACGCAACCAGGCTATGCGGATCCCAATTTAAAATGGGAATCAAACATCAGTAAAAACCTAGGAATAGACTTGACCTTTAAAGGTGGTAAAGCGGGACTCGAAATTGACCTCTATGAACAAGATAAAAAAGACATGCTGCTTGCAATTGTCACTCCAATTTCTGCAGGTTCAACTCCAGTGAATGGAGAAACTTACGACCGATTTTTGACCAATATTGGTAATTTAAGGAATAGAGGAATCGAAATCAACGCCCATTACAATCATGAATTTGGTCCCGTTAGGGCAAAATTTAGTGGAAATTTCACTAAAAATGAAAATAAAGTTGTGAGCCTATCAAGAGAAGGCGAAATTATTTATGATGGATATCCAAATATCATTAGAGCAGGCCAAACAGAGCCGGTTGCAGTGCTTGAAGCTGGTTTACCTGTGGGTGCTTTTAAAGTTTACGAAACCAACGGGACTATAAAAACTGATGATGAATTGACCGCATATAAATTATTAAATTCAAATGCTCAAAAAGGAGATTTAAGATATGTTGATTCCGATGGAAATGGCCAATTAGATGCTAACGATAAAGTGTATCAAGGGTCCTATCAACCAGATTTTGAAGTAGGGTTTAACATTGATGCTACTTACAAGGATTTTGATTTTTCAGTTCAATTCTTTGGTGTGAGTGGAAACACCATTTATAACGGTCAAAAACAGTATGCGTACAGTACCAAACGACACCGTGATTTGATTTACAGTTGGACAGATATGAACCCAACTTCAAACATACCTACCCCGAGATCAAATATAGAACACCCTAATGTTCAAACATCTACGGATTATTTTTTGGAAGATGGTTCCTTTTTAAGACTTCGAAACATCATCCTTGGCTATTCATTAAAAAAATCCTTGTTGGATAAAATTGGAATAGAGAAGTTTAGACTTTTTATCAATGCTCAAAACCCAATTACTTGGACCAAATATTCTGGGTTTAATCCTGAGGTAGGAAGCAATAATCCCTTTGAAGGAGGTTTAGATAGAGGAAGCTATCCTGTTTCTTCGACCTATAGTGCAGGTATCTCTATAATATTTTAATTTAAAATAACTAAAAATGAAACTAAAAGCATTAAACATATTACTGACAGGAGTTTTCCTGATATTTTGCAGTTGTAGCGATGATTTAGATATAGAGAATCCTAACAGCCTAAGTTCGAAATCGTTTTGGAGCTCAGAAGTTGATATTCAACAGGGCTTAGTTGCTACCTATGCTGCCTTACAGCGAGACGGATTACTTGGTGGTTCAGCCTCAACACAACTTCCAGTTCGATCTGACACAGGCAGACCGAACAATTGGAATGCAAATGCCATTGGTTTAAATAAATTAACTTTCAATGATAACTCCGATATCGTCAAAAAAAGATGGAGAGATTGCTATATTGGAATCTATCGTGCCAATCAAGTACTCACAAATATTAACAACATTGATTTGAATGAATCGACTAAAACTCAAATGCAGGCCGAAGCTAGATTTCTAAGGGGTTTTTTTTACTATTCATTATATCGCGGATACAATAACGGTAGTGTCATAATTCATACCACTGTTCCAGAGTCCAGTGAAGATTTTTACAAATCACCATCGCCTGCAGAAGAGGTTTATAATTTAATTTTATCTGATTTAGAATTTGCATATGAGCATTTACCTCAACAATACCCTGGTAGTGTAGATTTAGGAAGAGCCACCTGGGGAGCTGCCACCGCAATGCTTGGAAAACTTCACATCAATGAACTTGATTATATATCAGCAAAAAAGTACTTTGGAGAGATTTTGGATAGCAACCTCTATAGCTTAGTACCAAACATTGGAGATAACTTCAATGAAGAAGGTGAAATGAACAGTGAATCTATTTTTGAAGTTGCATTTTCTACATCAGCAAAACCAGGAACTTCAAATGGAGCTGCCGATGGACCACTTGGTTCGGAAGCTACCTCCAGAGCACGAACTTTAGCTACAACTCAAGGGGGTGGGTATCGAACTATCATGCCTTCCTATTATATGAATATGTTGTTTAAAAATGACATCATGGATACTACAAACCCCATAAATGCTTCTCGAAATGGATCTGCCAAATACTCGATTCGCGCTTCTTATTCTATAGCCATTGCAGATGATGACAACACAACGCTTTATCAACGTGAATCAAATCAAGGCGGTGCTTATAATAATGGCGAAGCTTCTTATTTAAAGAAATTTCAAAACTGGTGGCTAGACCGTGAAAGCGATCAATCTATTTCTGGTATTAATGAACGTGTAATTAGATTAGCGGATGTAATGTTACTGTATTCAGAATGTGACTTAAAAACAGGAGGTATTTCTGACGCATTAGAGAAAATCAATGTTATTCGTAATCGTTCGGGCGTAGTCCCATTGAGACAAACTATTGATTTTCAATACAATCCAGAACCTACAAATAATGATCCAAATCATTTTGATTTTGATACAGATATCATTGAAATAAAACAACATATGTTATTAAGTGGTCAAATGGTAAATTACGAATTTAGTGGCACTAACAACTGCTTTTATCTGCCGGAAGATATACCAGAACTACCAGAAGTTGACCCCACTACAAACAATACTTACTATGCTATAGTAATTGATTACAATCACATTAAGCTGGCTGCTACCAGGCTCGATGCTTTAGAAAACAGACCTATTGATTTTATAAAAAAACCTGATTGCGAAACATTTGAAAACACCATGGAATTTAGATTGTCTGTATATTTAGATGCAGATTCGATAATGGAACATATCATGTGGGTAGAACGACCACTTGAGCTCATGTTTGAAGGCCATGACATTCGTTGGGAAGATTTAACAAGATGGGGGAAGGTAAAAGAACAATATGATCGATTGGCTTCAAAAAAATATGTAATTATTTCTAAAGTATTATATGAATATGACCCCAACATTCATACCAGTATTGATGAAAAAAATACATTAAATGAATTTACTCAAGCTGCTGCAATATACCAGCCAGAAGTTCATAATTATTTTCCAATTCCATCAACGGAACAGAATTCAAATACAGGCTCTTTCTAATCTATAAAAACCAAAAACATCTATTTAAGATAGTTTATTAAAGACCAAAAAAATATGAATATCATGAAAATACACATAAAAAAAATATTAATTATAGGCTTATTTTTAGTCAATTTAATCGCTTGTGAAAAAGAAGGCACAATCGATGAGTACAATGACTTTTCGGATCCAGCAGCCACAGCTTCAGGAGATATGACAATCCAAAGAGGTGATTTTACTTCGTTTGCAGATTTATCAAAAGGCGTCACAAAAAGAACTTGGACCCTACCAGAAACAGGATCAATTATTAATCTTGAAGGCAGAGATCCTTCAGACATGGAACTCATTCATGTTCAATTTGATGTACCTGGTCAATTTGAAGTTAATTTAAAAGATGAGTTTAAAGATTCCTCTGTAAAACTAGACACCACTTTTAATGTGACTGTTTTAGATTACATTAAAACTAATTTTGAGGTAGTTTCTATTGATGCTGGATTTTATGAACAAACACCTACCCAAATAAACATGTATGAAGGTGGGACTATTAATTTCAAAGACACATCATTGGGAAATCCCAACAGAAGAAAATGGCTATTCCCAGGCGGTGATCCGTCATCAGCGGGTGGAATAAGTTTTGAAGATGACAAAAAAATAAAAAATATAACAGTCTCCTATCCAACAATAGGAAACTATGATGTTTCGCTTGTTACTTGGCGTCAGTATCCAGAAGGAGAGAAGGACACATTGCATCTAAAAGACTACATCAATATTATAAAAAACATTGACCCACCAACCCTAACCGAGATTACAGAAAGTGATGCAGGCGTGATTCATTTAAATTATAATTTACCCCTAAAGTTGACAGGTGATCTTATCCCTTATTTAGAACTTATTGTAGATGGTTTTGAAGCAGAAATTTCAAGCGCTGCTATTAACACGGATGACAGTAGAATTGTTGATATTACTACAACAGAAAACATAAAAAGTAGCTCTGTTGCAACTTTATCTTATGATAATTCAGGTGGAGTTTTGATGCGAGTAAACGATGTCGCTGCTGAAGCCTTTACAAACCAATCTGTGGGCTTGTATGTGCCTTCAAACCTTGCCGATTCTAACATTTACGGTTTTGAAGATGGTGGAGCTGGATGGTTGGCAGCTACAGATAATATAGGCGAAATAAGCTTTACAGACGAAAAGGCAGCCTCAGGTAATTACAGCATGCGCATGGAAGCTACAGAAGACGCCAAATGGACAAGGTCTTGGAGTTGGAAAGAGGGTTCTGAATTTGCCTTGAAAGCTGGGCAAAAGGTTACCATTGAATTTAAAGTTTGGATTGACCCCTCATACACTGATGCTAGTTTTGGACCATGGATTACCGCTACAGAAGCACCTTACCCTGGTACACAATTCTGGACTGGTATTAGTGATCTACCAAGAGGAGAGTGGATAACCATAAATAAAGAAGCTGCTAAAATCTGGACAGTCAGTGCAACTGGAAATTATTTTGTTGCGTTTAGATTTCAGAAAAAAGGAGTTATTTACATAGACGATGTTAAAGTATATATTCCGGAATAAGTGATTATTTTGTTACTTTTTTAATTTATATCGATGGCAATTAAAAAAAAATTTATTGTGAGGTTAAAACTTGTGTTATTAAATACGTGTCTTTGGTTTTTTACATTTTCGAGGGCACTTAATGCGCAGGTTAATTTGGTAACTATTCATCCAGAGATTCAAAAATTCATTGGAGACGTTTCTGAACTCGATAGAACCAAGTATTTTTCGATTCATTCACCAGCCAACTCTCCACTCCTACAATCATTCTATAAACAGTATAACGTTGAAAGATCGGGAAGAGGGTTTTATGGACCGGGAATTGAAGCAAAAAAATTAAATGGCGAAGTTGGGGTTTATCCTAAAAATAAAGAGTCTAAAAAAGCAAAAATCAAAACAGTTCGGCCTTATGTAGCTACAGAGCACCCCAAGAATGTATACACAGAAGGTATTGACATTGATGCCATATCTGATTGGGCAGTGCAGTATTTCAGAAACATGGATGACGATCAACGTCCTTTATGGTATGAACCCATGAACGAACCTTTCGTTCACGCGCGGGATTTTTATGATGAAAAAGATTGGGATCCAATTGCTGAGGTACGTGTAAAAACAGAAATGTCTGAATTGTTCCGAGGAATTGCTTCTAAAATACATGCTGATCCTGCATTAAAGAATATGAAAATTATTGGTTACGGAGCTGCATGGCCTTCATTTGAGTTAAAAGATTTTCAAAACTGGGAAACCAATATGGGTTTATTTCTTGATATTGCAGGAGATGAAATAGACGCCATCTCCTATCATCTTTATGATGGAGTTAATCAAGTTGGTCAAGATAACAAGCGATCTGGAAGTAATAGTGAAGCGATCATGGATTTGGTAGAAACCTACAGCTATAGTCGTTGGGGATTTATTAAGCCACATGCCATTACAGAATATGGGGGGATTGCGAAAAAAGAATTTTCATTAATCAGTAATATGCAATCGATCCGGTCTCAAAATGCTATGATATTTGGATTGCTCGACCGTGAAGATCGACTAGAAATTTCCATCCCTTTTACAACAGATAACGCCAAATGGCATATTACTAAAGCGAATAATTATATGCCCTACAAAGCCGCTTTGTGGCGTGCTGAAAACATGGG